>JADFWT010000049.1 GCA_015233785.1 Magnetococcales bacterium | reverse complement strand
GATGTCGTGGGTTCGAATCCCATCTCCCGCTCCATTTTGTCCATCGTGAACCATCCTCGTCACGCGAATCCCCCTGACTCGATCTTTCAAGCGTCGTATCTATTTGGATGACATGCGGTTATACTGACGGAGCGTCTGCTCTGTTTCGTGGCCTTTATGAACAATGGGGTCATATTCTTGCCGCTATTTACCGATTTGATGAACGAATCATGATGGATCTTTTTATCAAGGGTGGGGTGTTGATGTACCCCATCGGGTTCTGCTCCGTGGTGACGGTGGCCATTGGTCTGGAGCGCTTTTGGGCGTTGCAGCGCAATCGCATCATTCCCAGCCGCGAGGTGCGGGATATTGAAACTCTGGTGGACAGCGGTAAAATCATGCCGGCTCTGGAGCGCTGCCGGGCTTCAGGGAGCGCCTACGCGCAGATTGTAGCCAGCGTGCTGCAGAATGTTGGCGAGCGGCGTGGTGTTATCAAAGAGGCTGTCCAGGAGGTGGGACGCGAAGAGGTGGTCCACATGGAGCAGTACCTCACCTTTTTAGGTACTATCGCCCTGATTGCCCCGTTGCTCGGCCTGTTGGGTACGGTGCTGGGGATGATCAAGGTCTTTACCGTGATCTCCGGTCAGGGGGTGGGAGACCCTGCCGTTCTGGCCAGTGGTATCAGCGAGGCGTTGATGACTACGGCGGCAGGTCTTAGCGTGGCGATACCCTCACTGATTCTGCACCGCCATTTTGAGCGTCGAGTGGATCAGTTTGCCGTGGAGTTGGAACAATCGGCACTCAGGATTGTCGAAAACATCAAGTCCGGTAACTAATAGCAGGAGGCGAGATGCGATTCAGAGCGCGCCAGCGCATCCCGTTACGCGTTGATTTGACCCCCCTTATCGACGTGGTGTTTTTACTGGTGCTGTTTTTTATGCTCACCACCACTTTTGCCACCCAGGCGGGTCTCTCCATTGATCTTCCCGAGTCGGAGCAGGCCGAAAAGCTGCAAGAGGGCGGTAAGGAGCACAGGATCACCATCACCGTGGACGCTTGGGGACAGTTTTTTGTCCAGGAGCGTGGCGTGGAGCCTGAACAACTGGCCGCACGACTCCGTGAGGCCGCCGGAGGCGATCTTCAGGCGTTGGTGATCGTTCAAGGCGATCAAGAGGCCAAACATGGTCAGATCGTCAAAATCATGGACACTGCCCAGTCACTGGGTCTAACGCGTCTGGCTATTCAAACCCGCGGTGCGGATGAGGCGCCACTTTCATCGCCTAAGGGCGATTTCGACGAGGACAAGGATCTGCGGACCCCCTCCCAGCGATCCAATTGAGGTATTTTTTATGAATTCCGAGCCTTCCCAGCTATTGCCCCACCCCACGGAGCGGGCCATCATCTTTATCGACGGCTCCAATCTCTATGCTGCCATACGTTCGCTCAACTTCGACTTCGACTATAAAAAGCTGCTGGTCTATTTTCAGCAACACTACCGGCTGATCCGAGCTTATTACTATACGGCGCTGGGCGATGATCAGGACTATTCGCCCATTCGCCCGTTGGTGGACTGGTTGGCCTACAATGGCTACTCGGTGATTACCAAGCCCATCAAAGAGTATATGGATCCCACCACCGGCCATAAGCGTACCAAAGGCAATATGGATATTGAAATTGCTGTGGGTATGCTGCGAATGGCACCCTACTACGATCATGCCATTCTCTTCTCGGGAGATGGTGATTTTCGCAGTGTGGTGGAGGCGGTGCAGGAGTTGGGCAAGCAGGTGACAGTGGTGAGTTCTCTTCAGACCCAGCCGCCGATGATTGCCGATGAGTTGCGTCGCCAATCCGATCTGTTTCTTGAGTTGAACAGCATCAAAGAGCATCTGGTTCGGGCCACACCCTAAAATTTCCCCTCTGATCTTTGGCAGCGCTCCTCCGCTCTTGGCTTGAACAAGGGTGGGGTGTTGCGATCTCCTGGCATCAACCCTCGCCAAGGGGAGATCTTTGCGCTACGATGCGGAATTTCTGGACCGAATTTAATTCGCATCGCTAGTAGAGGACGCAGGCATCATGGGTAAGACGGCATTTCTGTTCCCGGGTCAGGGAGCGCAGGCAGTGGGTATGGGTGAAGCGCTCCGGGAAGCTGGGAGCGATACGGCGGCTTATTTTAATCAGGCCGATGAGACGCTGGGCTTTGCCCTGAGTGACCTCATGAAGGATGGTCCCGCCGACCAACTTACCCTCACCGAGAACGCCCAACCGGCGCTGGTGACCTGCTCTATGGCAGCCTACCATCTGCTTACCTCCCAGACCGATCTGCGACCCGATTATGTAGCTGGGCACTCCCTGGGGGAGTACGCGGCTATCTGTGCGGCTGGAGGCTTCTCTTTTGCCGATGCCGTGCAGCTGGTGCGGTTGCGTGGTCAGGCCATGCAGGCGGCGGTACCGCCTGGTGAAGGCTCCATGGCGGCGATGCTCAATATGGATCCTGCCGACGTGGAAGCGGTGTGTAAAGAGGCTGCAGAGGCCACTGGCGGGGTGTGTGTTCCGGCCAACTTCAACACCAGTGCGCAGATTGTCATCTCCGGTGGTGCTGGGCCGGTGGACAAAGCCATTGAGCTGGCCAAGGTTCGAGGCGCTAAGCGTTGTATGAAGCTGGAGGTTTCGGCCCCTTTTCACAGCCCGATGATGCAGCCCGCCGCCGAAGCGATGCAGAAGGCGCTGGCCGGATGTGAAATGTCCGATCTGACTACGCCGTTGGTGGCCAATGTGGTAGCCAGAGAGGTTATCGCGGCGGATGAGATGCGAAAGCTTCTGGTGGATCAGGTGACCGGTGCAGTGCGCTGGGAGGCCTCCATGCGCTATCTTATTGATCAAGGGGTTGAGACCTTTGTGGAGATCGGTGCCGGACGGGTTTTGGCCGGTATGATGCGTCGCATTGATCGCAAGGCCAAGGTGTTTGTGGTCAACGGCCCGGCGGACCTGGAGAAGTTGCCCAACTAAGTGAAACATGGGTCAGTCAAGCAGATGAGGATTGACAGCGGGCCGGATCGTCACCATCTTCAATAGACGGAAGTGCCTGCCAAACAATAGTGAGCTATAGGGATGTCTGAGATGCTTCAAGATCGAGTTGCCATTGTCACCGGGTCCACACGCGGCATCGGCAAGGCCATTGCCCTCAATCTGGCCAGTAAAGGGGCCAAGATTCTCATCACCAGCAATGAGCCGGAGCTGTTTCCCGAGACCCTGGCCGAGGTGCAGAAGTTCTCTCAGGACTCCGATGTGTTTGAGGCCGACGTCACCTCCAAGGAGAGTCTGGAGGGGATGATCAAGTTTGCTCAGGAGCGTTTCGGCAAGATTGATATTCTGGTAAACAACGCCGGCATCACCCGTGACGGACTGCTGATGCGTATGAAGGATGAAGATTGGGATCTGGTGATGTCCATCAATCTGCGCAGCATTTTCCGCCTGACGCGGCAGGTGATGCGCCCGATGATGAAGGCCCGTTATGGCCGCATCATCAACATCGCTTCGGTGGTGGGTTACACCGGCAATGCCGGGCAGGCCAACTACACCACCGCCAAGGCCGGTTTGGTGGCATTTACCAAGACCGTCGCCCAGGAAGTGGCCAGTCGGGGCATCACCGCCAACTGTGTGGCTCCCGGATTTATTCAGACCGCCATGACCGACAAGTTGAATCCCAAGGCCCGGGAGGCTATTCTCTCTCAGATTCCCATGGGCAGTATGGGGCAGCCGGAAGATGTTGCAGATGCCGTGGCCTTTTTGGCTTCGGATCAGGCCGGCTACATGACGGGTCAAACCTTGCACGTCAATGGCGGCATGTTGATGACCTGATTGTTTTTTTAGTGTGAGGCAAATCTTGCGGTAAGCCATGCGCCAAGCAGCGGGAGCCGCGTTGAGTTTTTTTTATTACTCAGAAAGGGTTCATTACAATGAGCGATGTAGCAGAGCGTGTTACCAATACCGTCGTTGAGCAGTTAGGCGTGGATAAGGATCAAGTGACCCAAGAGGCCCATTTTGCCGACGATCTGGGTGCTGACTCCCTGGACCAGGTTGAGCTGGTAATGGCGCTTGAGGAGGAGTTTGGTTGCGAAATTCCTGACGACGTGGCGACCACCATCACCACTGTCAAGCAGGCCATTGAGTATGTGGAGAAAAATAGCGACGGCTAGTTGGGCTTGCGTTGTTTGTTTCCAAAGTGGCGGATCAACCGGACAACTTCGTGTTGTCCGGTTTTAGCATGGAGAGTGGCACATGGATCGGAGAGTGGTCATCACCGGTGTGGGGTTGGTGACACCCCTTGGCGTAGGTAAAGAGACGAACTGGGAGAGTATCACAGCGGGTAAATCCGGCATTGGTCCCATTACCATCTTTGATGCCGAAGCCTATAGCTGCCGGATTGCCGGTGAGTGTCGCGATTTTGATCCGCTGAAGTGGATTGCCAAACGTGATTTGCGTCGTTTGGATCCCTTCATGCATTACGGGATTGCCGCTTCGTTGATGGCCTGGGAAGATTCCGGCCTGGAGGCCACCGAAGAGAATGCCACCCGCATCGGTGTATCAGTGGGTTCCGGTATTGGCGGTCTGCGCTCTATTCAGAATCAAGCCCTGAATCTGGATAAGGGGCCACGTCGTATTTCGCCTTTTTTCATCCCCATGTCCCTGGTCAATCTGATCTCCGGCCATGTGGCCATTCGTTTGGGCCTCAAGGGGCCGAACCATGCTGTGGTCACCGCCTGTGCCACGGCCACCCACTCCATTGGCGACGCCATGCGCATGATTGAGCGGGGCGATGCCGATGCCATGGTGGCCGGTGGTGCTGAAGCAGCTATCTGTGAATTGGGTATTGGCGGATTTGCCGCCGCCCGGGCGCTCTCCACCCGCAACGACGACCCCCAGGCCGCCTCGCGTCCATGGGATGTGGGTCGGGATGGCTTTGTGCAGTCTGATGGATCCGGTGTGGTGGTTCTGGAGAGCCTGGAGTCCGCCAAGGCACGCGGTGCTCGTATCTATGCTGAGGTGATCGGCTACGGCATGTCCGGCGATGCTCACCACATTACTGCACCTGAGCCCAGCGGTGACGGTGCTCTGCGCTGCATGACGTCGGCTTTGCAACATGCCAAAATCAACGCCGATCAGATTCAATACATCAACGCCCACGGCACCTCCACGCCCCAAGGCGATGTTATCGAAACTCAAGCCGTAAAGCGTCTGTTTGGTAGTGATAAGCCGGATGTGATGGTCTCCTCCACCAAGTCCATGACTGGGCATCTTCTGGGAGCTGCGGGTGGTATTGAGGCGATCTTTACCGCTATGGCTTTGAAAAACGGTGTCATTCCTCCCACCATCAATCTGGACGAGCCCGACCCCCAGTGTGATCTGGATTACGTACCGCACACCGCCCGTGAGGCCCAGGTGGAGTATGCTATCTCCAACTCCTTCGGCTTTGGCGGCACCAACGCCACTCTGGTCATGCGGCGCTTCGACGGATGATGCGCAAGCTGTTGGCAGCAGGGGCGGTTTTTCTCCTGCTTGGGCTGCTGTTGGCAGCGGCAGGCGGCTGGTATCTCCAGCAGTTTTTGGAGCGTCCCAACCCCACTGCTATTGGGTTTACCGTGGGCAAGGGCTGGAGCCTGAACCGGGTCGCACGTGAGTTGGAGAGCCGAGGTGTGATCTCTTCGGCGGATATGTTTCGGCTGGTGGGGCGTTTTTGGGGTAAGGGGCATATTCGGGCTGGTGAGTATCGGCTTGAGGCCGGAGTGAAACCCCAACAGGTGCTGGAGCATCTGCGCCGTGGTCAGGTGGTGCAGCATCGGATCGTCATCCCGGAGGGGTTCTCCAATCGGGATATCATCTTCCTCATGTCTCAGCGTCAGTGGCCCGATATAGGCAAAGTGATTGCCGATCCCGCCACCCGGAAAAAGCTGGGGGTAGAGGCCGTCTCTCTGGAGGGGTGGCTGTTTCCCGACACCTATTTTTACAACAAGGACGAGAGCGCCATGCAGATTGTTACGCGCATGGTGAAACGCACTCAGCAGGTGTTGCAAGAGGAGTGGGCCGGTCGTCCAAAGGAGATCGAAGCGCGACTCAAGAGTCCGTATGATGCATTGATCTTTGCCTCCATCATTGAAAAAGAGACCGGCCAGCCTCAAGAGCGTCCGTTGATTTCGGGGGTGTTTCACAACCGCCTGAAGATCAACATGCGCCTGCAGAGCGACCCCACGGTGATCTACGGCATTCCCGACTATGATGGTGACATTAAGCGCAAACATCTCACCACGCCCACCCCGTACAACACCTATACCGAGCATGGTTTGACGCCGACACCCATTGCTAATCCAGGTCGTGAGGCGATTCATGCGGCGCTGCATCCGGCCACTACTGAGGCGTTCTACTTTGTCGCCAAAGGGGACGGTTCCAAGAGTCACCGTTTCTCCAAAACCCTGAAAGAGCATGAGCGCAACGTCAAGCGCTATCTTCGTGCGCTTCGTAAGCGTCGTCACTGAGTCTCCAATCTTCGAAGCGCCAGGGGGTGAGCATGGCCAATAATGGACCACACCAAGGAAACGGCGCTCTGATCACCTTTGAGGGTGGCGAGGGGAGCGGTAAATCGACTCAGATTCAGTATCTTGCCCGCCGCTTGGAGGGGTGTGGTATTACCGTGGTCCAGACTCGGGAGCCTGGTGGTTGTCCCATGGCAGAGTCCATACGGGCCTTGCTGGTGACTGGCGAACCGGGGGCCATGTTGCCGGAGACAGAGCTATTGCTGATGCTGGCAGCTCGGGCCGAGCATGTGCGGCGGGTGATTCTTCCGGCCTTGGCGCGTGGGGCCTGGGTGATCTGTGATCGCTATATGGATAGCTCGGTGGTGTATCAGGGATTCGGGCGGGGGCTGGATCGGGTGCAGATTCAGGCTTTTAATCGTTGGGTGGTGGCTGGGGCGGTGCCGGTGCGCACCTTTCTGCTGGATATTGATCCCCAGGCGGGGTTGGAACGAACCCAGCGCCGGGAAGATGCGGCTGATTCCCATGACATCAACACCCCCAGTGAGACCCGTTTTGAGCGGGATAGCCGGGGATTTCATGAGCGGGTTCGACAGGGGTTTTTGACTCTGGCACAGCAGGAGCCCGGCCGCTTTCTGCGGTTGAATGCCGGCCAGAGTCCCGAAGCTCTTTCGCAACAGATTTGGGAGGCACTCCGTGAGCTTGATGGTTTCCCTGAATGAGATTCTAGGTCAGCAGGAGGCGGTAAGCCGTCTTCAGCAGGCTATGGAGACTCAGCGCCAGGCTCACGCTTATCTCTTCTTTGGCCCCGATGGAGTGGGCAAGGAGACCACCGCCTTGGCCATGGCGCAGCTGCTCTTTTGCCGGGATCCTCAGGAGGATGGTACGCGTGGGCGTTATGGCTGCGGTCAGTGCAGCGCTTGTATCAAGTTGGAGGCCCAGACCCATCCCGATCTGGCGCGGCTGGGTGTGGAGGAGGGGAAGACCCGCATTGTGGTGGATCAGGTACGGGAACTGACCCGGTTTTTGGCCCTGACGCCTCTGGAGTCACCTCTGAAGGTGGCCATTGTCAGTGATGCGGCCTTGATGAATCAAGCCGCTGCCAATGCCCTTCTTAAAACCCTGGAAGAGCCGCCTGCGGACACACTTCTGATTCTGGTGACGGCTCATCCGGGGATGTTGCTGCCCACCATCCGATCCCGCTGCCAGAAGCTGCGTTTTGGCCTCATTGCCGAGCCTGAGTTGAAGCAGTTGTTGATGCAGCAGACCGAGCTGACGGAAGAGATGTTGACCACTGCGCTGGCTGTTTCCAGAGGGAGTCTCTCCCGTGGGTTGGAGTATGCCGACGGAAAGGTGGCCAAGCTTTGGGAAACCTTTCAGAAGCAGCTTGGGGGCCTGTCGTTGCGTCGTATGGGGGATCTTCTGGATTGTGCCGCCTTTTGGGCCAATCGGGAGCGCTTTCCCACTGCGCTATCCTTCTTGAAGACATGGTTCAATCAACGCATTCGTGATAACTTGTCTGTTACCCCTGGCCTTTCTAAACAGGCCCAGGCTTCCTGGTTGGAGTTGGCCTGGTGGATGGAAAATCTCCTACACAAGAGCGCTGAGTTCAACCTGAACCGAACATTGGTCTTGGAGGGTATTATGATTCGCATCGCCCGCCTTCAAGATCAAACCAGCCGTGAAAAGGCCCGTTGACGCGACCTCTATGAACAACTCTCCCCAAGAGACTCCCAAACCGAAAGAGACCGAGGTGTGTTCTGCATCATCGCCTGCTGTGGCCGGCACGGCGACTGGTTCGGCTGGGGAGAAGTCCACCGAGGGAGAGCCCCCAAAAAAACGCCGTCAAGGCCGGAGGCGTCGTAACGATCCAAAGCGTAATAGCGGGGCCGCTTTTCGCAGGCAGAAGAGGGATGGAAGCGGCGGTAGTGGGCAAAAAGAGCGCCGGAAGAAACTGGTAGGAATCCGACTGGATAGCTCCTGCATGATCTATCGGGTACCGGTTAGTCGTCCCCGTTTTCGGGCTGGTGATATGGTGTTGTTGGACACCACACGGGGCGAGTGTCGCGGCGAAGTAGTCTTTGTCCGTCCCATGGATGTGGGCAATCAAACCGAGATCTTTCCAGGCCGTATCAAGCGTGTGTTGCGTCGCATTACCCAGAAGGATCGAGATGCGCTTGCCCTGTTGCAGCAAAAAGAGCGGGAGGCTTTTCTCTACTGCCGCGACAAGGTGAAAGAGCTTGGTTTGGCCATGCGTCTCTCTCAGGTGAGTTATCTGTCTGGGGGCAACAAGGCGGTATTTTACTTTACCGCCGACAAGCGGGTGGATTTTCGTGAACTGGTGAGAACGCTGGCGCGTAAGCTTCATATCCGTGTGGAGATGCGCCAGATCGGCGTACGGGATGAAACCCGTCTTCTGGGCGGGTTGGGGCCATGTGGTCAGCAGTTCTGCTGTGCCATGTATCTGGGCAAGTTTCATCCGGTTTCGGTACGCATGGCTAAGAATCAGGATCTCTCCCTCAACCCGGATGTTATCTCCGGGGTGTGTGGTCGATTGATGTGCTGCCTAGCCTATGAAGATCAGGTGTATACCGAGAAGCGCTGTGGTCTGCCCAAGCCCAATAGCTATCTCTGGACAAAAAGCGGCGAAAAGGTGTTGGTGCGGGCGGTTCATACCCTGAAAGAGAGCGTTAACGCTCGCTCTGCCTCTGGTGAGGTGATGACGTTCAAAAAAGGGGAGTTGCATCGTAGCCCGGACCCGGAGAAGCAGGCCGAGGAGGGGGACGATTCCAACTGCATTGAGGCGGCCAGAGCCAAGCTGAGGCAGAAGAGCAAAGAGAACGCCAGCGGCGGTGTAGCGCCTCGAAAACGGCGCGGCCACAAGAGCCGTGATGAGCAACAGCAGGGGCCTGATAGTCGTTCTCGGGGCTCCGGTAAGAAGAGAAGGCGGCGTAGAAAACAGCGTTCGGTGTCAGTGGCTTCTCCGGCTGTTGAGGGAGATGCAGCGGTGACTGAGACGCCTCAGGCCACCACCCCCAAGCCTAAGGAGGGCGAGAAAAAAGGCCGCTCGCGCCGTCATCGCAAACGCTCGCGTCGCAGAAAAGGTGTAAAAGATAGTACTTCCAACAACTCCTGATTATGTTGTCCGAAAACGTCATGGATCACGACCAGCAAAAAAATCCCAGTAATGCCATCTTTGCCGATAGCCATGCTCATCTTGATTTTCCCGATTTTCAGGAGGATCTGGAGGCGGTGGTTCTACGGGCGGCCCGTGAAGGTGTACGGTATATCAATACCATCTCCACCCGACTGGATCAGGCTCCTCTTCTTAAAGATATGTGTGCTGCCCATACCGATCTCTACTATTCGGTGGGCATCCATCCCCATGAGGCGGATAAAGCCCCGGATATCTCTGTAGAAGCCACCATGGATGTGGCTAGAGGCTGCTCTGATAAGCTGGTGGCAATCGGTGAGGCGGGGTTGGATTATCACTATGATTTCAGCGTTAGAGATCGCCAACGGGAGACCTTTCGTAATCAGGTCCGGGCGGCGGTTGCGCTGGATCTTCCGTTAATTATCCACACCCGTGAGGCCGAAGAGGATACTCGGACCATTCTTGAAGAGGAGATGGTTTCTACGTGTGGCGGGGTTCTGCACTGCTTTACCGGCTCCAGCGATCTGGCGCTTTGGGGGCTTGATCAGGGACTCTATATCTCTTTTTCCGGCATACTCACCTTTCGCAATGCCGAGGATCTTCGCCAGACGGCGGCACTGGTGCCCCTGGACCGGCTGCTGATTGAGACCGACTCACCCTATCTGGCGCCGATTCCGTATCGCGGCAAGCGAAACGAACCCTCCTATGTCACACAGGTGGCAAAGGTTTTGGCCGAGCTTCACGGTAAGTCACTGGAGGAGATTGCCCAGATAACAACCGAGAATTATCGCCGACTGTTTCGCATCGGTCGATCTCGTCAGGGGCAAGCCGACGGGGGAGAGGTGTTGGCCTATCCCATCGGTAGTGGGCTCTATCTCAATATCACTCAGGGGTGTACGCTGCGCTGTCGATTTTGCCCCAAGTGGAGCGCACCCATTGTGCATAAATATGATTTATCATTAAAGGGCAACCCCACGGCACAGGAGCTCATCGAGGCTATGGGAGATATCAGCGGCTATGACGAAGTGGTGTTTTGCGGATACGGCGAGCCCACCTTGCGGCTGGAGACTCTTCTGGCGGTGGCGGCTGAGGTCAAGAGGCGTGGAAAACCGGTACGGGTCAATACTGATGGTCTGGCTAATCTGGTTCATCGTCAGGATGTAACGCCCCGCTTAAAGGGGTTGGTGGATGAGTTGTCGGTCTCGTTGAATGCCCAGGATGAAGCGACCTATCAACGTCACTGCGCACCGGGTTTAGAAGGCTCTTATCAAGCGGTACAGGCATTTATCCAGGCGGCAATTCCCCATGTTCCCACAGTGACAGCCAGTGCTATTGAAGGGTTGGATGGGGTGGATATTCCGGCCTGCAAGGCGTTGGCAGAAAGCCTGGGCGCAAGATTTCGCACCCGTCATCTGCACCGCGTGGGATAAACGCCCCAGAGCCAAACTGCCACTATAAAAAACGGCCAGCCTCTGAACGGATCAGGGGCTGGCCGTTTTTATCTCGAAAGCAGGTATTGTCTTAGCGCAGGGCGTCGACAACCGATTTCCAGGTGGTGGTACGCTCCAGCAGCATTTTCTCTTTGTGCATGGCGAAATAGGCCGATTGCAGCGCCTGCCATTTATCACCTTTGGCGAGCGCTTCTTTGGCTTGAGTACCACACTCGGCGGCCTCTTGTCCGGTACGCTCCACCATCTGCCAGTAGGCCAGGGCTTCCTGGCGACCGATATTGGTTTCAGGGGCTTTTTCGGCCTCCGGTAAGGAGTTGATGGGCTTGGAACCAAAACCAAACGCCATGGACCATCCGGTTTGCGCCCAGTTGGCCGATGTTTCAGTCGCCGTCTCGACCATTTTGATCAATTCGTCACTCATGTGATCCTTCCTTTTTCGATTTGCCCGGCCCGCAGGCGTTGCCGGGGGAAAAACCGTGGGATGATCAGTTCAACAGCCCTTTTTTATGATAGATGCCTTCATTGAAGGTGCTGAAGAATTGATCAATACGAGGATGTTCTATCGGATCTTCCATCAGGTCAAGCTCCAGATTTCTCTCCGCCACATATGTTTCGCCGTTGCTATCGTGAACGAGCACCCGATACCACGGCAGATCTTTCGGAGGCCGGGTCAAAGCGACCCGCTTATACCACTCCGAAGAGCGCTGAAACGTAGGATCGACATCCACGATTACGCCACGATAATCAAACAGCGTGTGGTGGACCAACTGGCCAGGAGAAAACTGGGCAACCAGATGGGCACCTGGGGTGCGAGGTGTCGTGTAAAGGTGCTGTGGAGCGCTTCGATGAAAAAACCTCATGGAGTTCCTCACCCTCTTGTCGAAAGGCCAGAGAAAGGTGTTACCACACCCAATACCGCCCGGAAGCGGCAATGGCTGAAACCGTAAGACCCAGGAATAGATTTATAGTGACTATCAATCTTATTCGGTTGATCTCCAGTCCAGCTTCAGGAAAAAGAAGTTCCCTGACCATTTTTTTGAGACTTTGGAAGGGGGCGAAGAATGCAAACAGGAACAGCAGAATCATCAGCCATCCCAAACCATGCATGATATGGATATGCACGCTGGTGTCGGCAAAGCCCCCCAACTCCACAAAAATCATCCAATATCCCGAGATCAAAAGGGCAATCACGCACCCCCACACCCAGGGAAAAAAACGGCCCAAAATCCGTGACCAAAGGCCAACCCGCAAGGGAATCTCAAGTTCCAGAGAGGCGGGCCGCACCATGAAGTGAGCAAAAAACATCCCACCCACCCAGATAACAGCGGCCAGTACATGAACGGCCATGGCAATCGACATCAGCCTACCTCGAACCCAAGCTTTACGGCCCAGGACGCGGAAGGGGTGGAGACATTGTAACGTCTGCCACCCCTAACCGGTACACAAAAACCTCACTCAACAGGGTACAGAGACCAATCAGGCCAGTCCCATACCCATATCGATGTACCCCGTGGGGCAGACCTCAGCGCAGATGTGACAGCCCACACACACTTCGTAGCGGGTGTACATCACTTCGCCTTCGGGATTGCCTTTGAACTTGTCAATGGCGTCCTGAGGGCAGAAAAGCATGCACTGATTGCACTCAAAGCAGAGTCCACAGCTCATGCAGCGCTTCGACTCGCCAACCGCCGCATCGCTGGTAAGCAGCGAGAGGGTTTCATCCCAACTGCCTTTAACGATGGAGGGATTGACGTGCTTCCGCTTGGCCTGAGGTGTTTCGACAAAGTAGTCGGACTTCAGCTTATCGTATTTGACCACATCAGCACGACTCTTGCGCGGCAAAGGAATGCCGTTCAAGAACATATCAATGGAGTCAGCGGCAATGCGACCGTGGCCGATGGCCGTGGTCAGAAGCGCGATCTTGACGGCGTCGCCGCCACCGAACACATCTTCCATGCCGACAATTTGGTAGTTGTGATCCACCTTCAGGAAGGGGCTGTCATTAGTAGCCGATTCCAGGCCCTTCATGTCGGTGCCCTGACCAATGGAGGCCACCACCATGTCGGTATCGATGGTGAATTCGGAGCCCTCTTCCGCCTTGTAGCGGAAAAACGGGATTGCATGGTTCCAACCATCCTCACCCTTCTCCTTGCGCACCATTTTTTGGCACTTGATGCCCGTAACCTTATCGCCATCCCGAAGGATTTCGACACTACCGGTCTGGAACTTCATATCGGTGCCTTCAGCCAGCGCTTCGTCGAACTCGTAAGCTGAGCAGTTCATCTCTTCGCGGGCCACGCCGGAGAGCAGCGTTGCCTTGGAGCCGAGACGCAGCGCAAGACGCGCCACATCCATGGCCACGTCGCCGTCGCCGATCACCAGTACGTGCTTGCCGAGATTCAGATTCTCAACGTTGCCCTCAGGGCCGCCGTTAAGCTCGAACTCACGCAGGAAGGAGATGGCGTTGGTGACATTGGACGTACCCTCGGAACCTGGAATGGGAATACCGCGTCCCACCTGGGCACCCACGGCCAGAAAGACCGCATCATAATCGCTGCGGAGCTGATCCAGGGTAATGTCGGTTCCGATTTGGGTGTTGAGTTTCACCTCAACGCCCAGATCAAGAATGCGCTGGATTTCGGCATCCATCACATCGCGATCCACACGATAGCCCATGATGCCGTAACGCATCATGCCGCCGAGCTTGGGATCCCGCTCGAAGATGGTTACCGAGTGGCCTTTCTGCACCGAATGATAGGCGCAGGAGAGACCGCCGGGGCCAGAACCGACGATAGCGATACGCTTGCCGGTTTTGGGGGCTGTGGGTTTGTCAAATGCCAGCTTGTGTTCCACGGCGTACTGGCCGATGGCGTGCTCCACGGCGTTGATACCCACCGTTTCGTCACGATACTGACGGTTGCATCCACCCTGACACGGCGCTGGGCAGACACGCCCCATCACTGCTGGGAAAGGATTGGATTTGGTGAGACGACGAAAAGCCGCCTCCCAAGGGTTGTCGCTGGGCCAGACGCCACGAAGCAGATTATTGATACCACGAATGTCCTCACCCGCCGGACAGGAGTCCTGACACGGCGGTGTGCGGGTGACATAGGTGGGGCACTTCATACTGGCGTCGCCGTAAGCCACCTGACGGGTCTCTGGCTCTTCGCGACTAAAGTTCTCGAAGTCCCAATTCACCGCTTCGCTGTGAAACGGATTGGTTGGATAATCCGGCATAAGTTTCGCCTCCTTATCTCAATGAAACCGGAAGGATTAGAACCGGATGTGGGCCGAGGTGTTGAAGGAGGTCCGCGCGTGCCGGTAGTTATCGATCAAGAACCGGTCAAAGTCCAGATCAGCCAACTCGAAGAAGCGCTTCCAACCGATACGATCAATCCACTCGCCAACACGCTCCCAATCACGGGCGCCTTCCTTATAGGCGGTGAGAATGCGCTTCATGACGGCATTCACTTCCGGCCAACGGGGAGGATTATTGGGCAGACCGTGGCACACCAGCTTCATGGTGGTGGGCTTGGAGCGGGCGTTGGAGTTTTTACCACCCACCCAGATAGCCAGCTTGGAGTACTCGGGATGGTTGATCTCCATCGCCGGGCAGGCTCCGAAGCAAGCGCCGCAGTAGATGCACTTCTCTTCCACAACCATCAGCGACGGCTTGCCGTTGACGGTGGTTGGACGAATAGCCGCCACAGGGCAACGAGCCACGGTGCTGGGCATCTCGCAGATGTTGGCCAGGATGTCGTGGTTGATACGCGGGGGACGGGTGTGCTGAATCACCACTGCAATATCCGCCTGACCGCCGCAGTTGATCTCGCAGCAGGAGGTGGAGAGCTTGACGCGATTGGGCATCTCTTCGCGAACATACTCTTCATAGACGGTATCCATGATGCTCTTGGCCGCGCCGGAAGCGTCGGTTGCAGGAATGTCGCAGTGCAGCCAGCCCTGAGTGTGGGCTACAGCCGAGATGGAAGGACCGGTACCGCCGATGGGGTGGCCCAGCTTCTCGAGATCGGAAATCAGCGATTCGACGCTGGACCAATCGGGAGTCATGAACTCCACATTGTTACGGACCGTCCAGCGCAGGTGGCCTTCGCAATACTTATCGGCCAGATCGCAGAAGCGACGGATGATATCAACGGTGTCTTGGCGCTCGGTACCGGCGCGCACGGTGTAGAGAACGTCGCCGCTCTCTGCCACATGCTTCAATACGCCGGGACGGGGACGCTCATGGTACTTCCACTTCCCGTAGTTTTTGATACAGACGGGGTGCAGCATCTCCATATAGGGATGAGGACCAGACTCAATGGTTTTCCAAGTTCTTTCAGCCATGGAGGCTCTCTCCTGAAACGGGTCATTCAACTCTAAAATTGGTCACACTATCGCGAGACTTCGCATTAACCCTTTTTGGCCAGTGGGTCGTGATCATGCGAGGCCTTGAAGTACGGATTGTCGCGAGGGTGGTTGACCATTTCGATAGTGGCGTCCAGCTCCATGTCTTCCAGGAACTGATGCATACCGATGCGCTCCATGAACTCACCGACGCGCTCGTGATCCAGGGCGTTGTCGGCCCAATAGTCGATGATGTTCTCAACGAATTCGATCACTGCTTCGATCTCTTCGTCGGTCTCGCACTTCATGAAAGGCGCAATGACAGCACCCAACATGTTACCCATTTTCAGGATGCCCTTGCCGCCGAGCAGCATGGTCAGGCCGCGATCCTTACCAGGGGAGAGTGCTTTGGGCATGACATTCAGGCAGTGCATGCAGCGCACGCAATCCTTGTTGTCGATGACCATTTTCTTGCCTTCCAGGGTGATGGCATTTGTGGGACAACGCGTGATGACGTTGTTAACCACATAGTCCATGCCCTTCTCGTCAATAAACTTCTCGACTTCGGCATCATCTTGCTGGATGTCGTCTCTCCAGGTGCCGATAAAGGACATGTCGGCGCGCTGGATGGAGTTGATGCAGTCGTTGGGGCAGCCGGCAAACTTCATCTTCATTTTGTATGGAAGCTGCGGACGGTGCACCAGGTCGGTGAAGTAGGTCAGCATCTTTTCATGAAGCTTGAGATTGTCGTTGCAAGCTTGATCGCAACGGGCCGGACCCACGCAAGAAGCGCCAGTACGAACCACGGCACCTGCGCCGCCGAGATCCCAGCCCTCTTTGTTGACTTCGTCGAAGAACTCTTGGACGTTGTCCTGTCCGATACCGATCATCTGCAAGTTGCCGGTCTGGCCATGCATGTTGATCAAGCCGGAGCCAAGACGTTCCCATGTGTCGCAGAGGAAACGAAGCTTTTTGGTGTTGTAGTGCAGTCCCGGTGGAGGCTGGATGCGAACGGTATGAAACTCTTTCGCCTCCGGGAACAGGTCGGGGATCATGGAGTAGCGGCTGATGACGCCAGCGCCGTAGCCATGCACGCCGACCACGCCGCCTTTCCAGTAACCCAGACGGGTTTCGTAAGAGTAGTTGAGTTGATCCAGAGCGCCACGCACCATGGTGTTGCCGGTACGTTTAGCAAGCTCTTTAAATCCACTGATGAAGCTGGGCCAAGGCCCTTTTTCCAGTTCGTCCAGATGGGGGGTGGGATTCAACTGGAACTCTTTTTCATCGGACATAAGGTTTTTCTCCCAAAAAAGAGTGGAGCGTGTTTCTTAACAAGGGTAAAATCTGGCTATTATTGAGCCCAGAGCAGGTGATACACAAGAATATAAATAGAAAAAGATGCGAATATTCCCAAATAGAGTCTATCCCATGCGACTGGGTGATCGATTTGAAGCGCTCAATCAACGCGATGAATCATCCTTATCAGGCGGTGTTCTGGGGGTGGGCCCCAGG
>JADFWT010000048.1 GCA_015233785.1 Magnetococcales bacterium | reverse complement strand
CTAGGAGCGCGCATCGATCCGGTGAGTCAGTCCATCAAGATAACCGGACGTTTTATCAAGCACCCGGATGATATTCTGGCCGGGATGAGCGGCACGGCTCTTTTCTACCCTGCGTCTGTGGTTTCTGCGGCACCTTAGGTCATGTCCACTGCCCAAAATTCCCGCGATACGCTGCTCAATCTGCTGATACTGGAGCAGGAGGCGCGTCGGGCGCAGGATATTACGGCCCTCTATTTTACCATCACCAATCGTACCCGACTGATTTTTCCCTATCGCCAGGCATCTCTAGTGCGGATTCTCTCTAATGGCCGGGTGAAGATTGAGGCGATCTCTGACATCCCGTTGGTGGAGCAGAACACCCCGTTTATGCAGTGGCTCACCCGTCTGGCCGGTTATCTGGCCATGGGGGAAGAGGCCGAAGAGGCCCGTGTCGTCGAACCCCACGCACTGGATGATGCGCTCACCGAGGGGTGGCAGGAGTGGGGGTCAGGCTATGGACTTTGGCATCCATTAAAGCTTCCCAATGGCCGCTTGGTTGGTGGGATGATTATCATGCGTAATGTGCCGCTTCATGAGCGGGAGATGGTGCTTCTCAATCGGGTGGGTGAGACCTTTGCGCATGCTTGGAAAGCGTTGCCGTTCTGGCGACGTGAGGAGCGCTGGGCAAGGCGTCGGCGAAAGGCCATTGGTTTGACGCTGGTGGTAGGGATTGTGGCAGCGGGCTTTTTGATTCCAGTGCGTCAGAGTGTTTTAGCACCGGCACAGGTGGCGGCCTGGAAACCGACTATGGTGAGTGCTCCGTTGGATGGCGTCATCGCCACATTTCACATTCAGCCCAATCAGGAGGTCACCAAGAATCAGGTGCTGTTCAGCTATGAGGGCACCGAACTACGGAGCCGTCTGGCTGTGGCAAAGAAGTCATTGGCGGTCTCCCAGGTGAAGTACCGCACCGCTGCCCAGGGGGCATTTCACTCTCAGGAAAGCAGCGCTGAGTTGGCGCTACTCAAGGCAGAGACGGCACTACGCCAAGTGGAGTTGGAGTATGCACAGAGCCAGGTATTGCGCATGGAGGTGCGGGCTGATCGGGATGGACAGGCGGTGTTTCGGGATACCAACGACTGGATAGGGCGTCCGGTGCGTACCGGTGAACGTATCTTGGAGCTGGCCAACCCCCAGTCGGTAGAGCTGAAAATCCGCTTGCCGGTGCGAGAGGCAATGGTGCTTCGTAAAGGGTCGTTGGTGCGCTTCTTTATGGATATCGATCCGATCCATCCTCTGAACGGCAGGTTGGTTCACGCCAGTTACCAGGCAGAGAGCGGGCCGGATGGCTTGCTGGCCTACGAGGTGACGGCGGCTCTGGATCCTCAAGCGCAGCCTCCCAGGATTGGACTGCGCGGTACGGCCAAGATTCATGGCAACGCCACGCCGCTCTTCTATTATTTGTTTCGTCGTCCGCTATCAGCGGCTCGGCAACTGTTTGGTTTTTAAGTTGTGGATGCCATCTCGCTAATCCCGGATCTGATTCCGCTGCGGGATGATCTCTCCTTGCTGCCTGGTCCTAACGATGTGGATGGCTCACCCACCTGGACGTTGCTGGATCCGGTGCGCAATCGCTATTTTCGTCTGGGGGATGTCACGGTGGAGCTTCTGGCTCGCTGGCAGCCGGGGCCGCCCCAGCCGGTTCTGGAAGCGCTCCAAAAAGAGACGGGTCACCACGTCACTATGAACGACTTGATAGGATTGCTGGGTTTTCTACAGCAGAACTATCTTCTGTGCCGAAACAATGTTGAAGATTTAGAGAGTTGGCGACGTCACATGGCCTTGGCCAAGCCTCCCTGGTACAAGCAGCTTCTGCACAATTATCTCTTTTTTCGTGTCCCCATGGCCCGCCCGGATCGCTTTTTGAGCGCCACCTTGCCCTATGTTGAGGGCTTGTTTTCAAAGGTGTGGCTCTATGTCTTAGGACTGCTGTTGCTGCCGGGGCTGTTTCTTACCATGCGCCAGTGGGATCAGTTTCAGACCACCTTTGTGCAGTTTATCAGTTGGGAAGGTGCGCTCTATTTTGGGGTGGCTTTGTCGGTGATAAAGATGCTCCATGAGCTAGCCCACGGCTACGCTGCCAAGCGTTGCGGCTGCCGGGTGCCCACCATGGGGATTGCCTTTTTGGTGATGTGGCCGGTGCTCTACACCGATGCCGGGGACGCCTGGAAGCTACCCGATGCCGGCAGCCGAATGGTGATCGCCGGGGCGGGCATTGTCGTGGAACTGGCGCTGGCGGTGGTGGCGCTGTTTATGTGGAATCTATTACCGGATGGGGCATTGCGCAGTGTGGCATTTGTGGTGGCCACCACCACCTGGATTACCAGTCTGGTGTTTAATCTCAACCCCTTTATGCGGTTTGACGGCTATTTTTTGCTCTCCGACTGGCTGGGGCTGGAGAACCTTCACAGCCGCTCTTTTGCCTTGGCTCAGTGGTGGATGCGGGCCAAGCTTTTGGGGTGGCGGCGGGGGCCTCCAGAGCAGCTTCCGGTTGGTTTGCGAAATTTTTTGATTCCCTTTGCCTACGGTATCTGGGTCTACCGTTTGTTTCTTTTTTTGGGATTGGCCTATCTGGTTTATATATATTTTTTCAAGCTTCTCGGCATTTTTTTGGCGGGGGTGGAGGTGGGTTGGTTCATTCTCAAACCCCTGGGTAGGGAGTTGGCCATCTGGTGGAAGGGGCGACATGAGATGAGGTGGAGCTGGGGAGGCGGTCTGATACTGCTGCTGTTAGTGGGGTTGATGGGATTGGCGGTGGTGCCGTGGCAGTCTCGGATTGCGCTTCCGGCGGTGCTTCAGGCGGCGCGGCAGACCTATATTTTCGCCCCGATTCCGGCGCAGATCGTCAGGGCTCATGTGGACAGGCGGCAGGCGGTGCAGGAGGGGCAATCGCTCTTTTCGTTGGGATCGCCTGATCTGGAGCACCAGATACGTTTGCAGCAACAGCGGCGGCAGTTGATTACCTTGCGGCTGAAGCGGCAGGCGGCAAGTGCCGAGGCGCGGAGTCAATACCACATTCTATTGCAAAACCTGGCCGAAGTGGATGCAACTCTGAAGGGGCTTCAGGATCAACAGAAGCGGCTGGAGATTCGTGCGCCGTTTGAGGGTGTAGTGACCAATTTAGCCCCTGCTATCAAGGCGGGACGTTGGGTTGACGAGAAGCGTCCTCTGGCCCTGGTGATGGATCCTCGGGTGCTGGAAGTGGTGGCGTTTATCTCCGAGGAGGATGTAAGTCGGATTGAGGCGGGCGCCAAAGGTCGTTTTTATGCCGATGATATTCAGTTTCCTCCTATAGATAGTGCGGTGATTCATATGGCGCACATCCACACAGCAGCGCTGGATATCCCCTATCTGGCCTCTACTCAGGATGGTCCGTTGGCGGTACAGGCTGATGAGAACGGGCAGTTGATCCCCACGCATGGCATCTATCGTATAAGGTTGGCTCCGAACTCCGTACCGCAATCGCCGGATCAGGTGTTGCGGGGTCGGGTATGGGTTGAGGGGCGCCCAAGGAGCGCCCTGCATAGAATTTGGCAATCGGTGTGGGCGGTATTGATTCGGGAGAGTGGCTTCTAGTGGGATAAGAGATCAGGCCGATTGGTAGCTTCAGGGCGGTATGCATTATGCAATTGGCTCTTGCAGTGATCCCTTGCACCAATTGTCAATCGGCATTGAATCAGGTGGCCATTTCCATGACGTTGCGAAGGGTTTGATTGGTGAAGATCTCATCCTCGGCCACCAAATCCGACTTCAGTAGCTCAACATAGAGTTCGGAGAGTGTACGCACCAACACCACTTTTTTTTGGGGGTCGTCAATTACTTTGTCGTGGCGTATGAGATACTCCTCTACTGCCAGCAATACATCCAGAACTGGTTCAGCGGCCAACTGACACGCCTCATGATCGGCAAGAAGGTGTGCAGGGGTTTCCATCATGGGGCCGTGACCGGTGATCAGCCACTGCACCGAGACGCCGGTCGCTTGGGCAATTTTGGCAGCGGTGGAGCAGCGCGGCTCGGAACGGCCGGAAAGATAGTGGCGCAATGCCCCTTCGGTGATGTCACTCCGCACTGCCACGGCTTTTATGGTGCTAGCGCCGATAACGGTTTTGATGCGGTCCTTAAGTCCTTGTTTATCCATGAGCATTTTTGTGCCTTTTGCGTCATGTATGAGCACACATTCCGGCCATTCTATACAAAATGGTAGCTGCATTCCATGGTTATTTGTTATTATATAAATAATTCAATCTGGATGTGACGCTCAGAATAAAGAATTGTAATAATATTATAGTTAAAATACAGGCGTATGATTGGAGGATAGACGAAATAGAGTAAGTCGCCGCCACAAAGAGAAAATAAGATCGCTTTAATGGATTCCATCCTTGTTTGCGTTGCCTGGATTGGGGTTAATGGGTGTGTTTCTTATACCGTCACTCCGATTTATGGGAGAGCGCTTTGAGCGATTCCAATCCGCTGCCCTCATTTACTCCGGTGCCCCCCGAGTTACAGAAGGGCCCCTCTTCGAACCCCCCGAAATACACGCTCTGGATCAGTCTGCTGCATTATGTTTTGTTTAAGCCCAGCGCCATGTTTGCCTGGATGGGGCGGCAGGATCTGTTTCGGATGGTACTGGGCTTGCAGTTTTTCCGCTGGCACTTCACCGCTTTCACCACCATGTACAGCATGTATGCGGTGGACAGCCCCATGTTTTTTCCACCGCCATTTGGCATGGATCCCAGCCAGTACCGGCAGATTGAGGTCTTCGCCTACGGCCCCTACGGTCTGGTGATCATCACGGCCATGGCCTGGATGGTGTTCCGTTTGGGCCATGGCCATACCACCCGAAGCGTACTGACCTTTCGCAACGCCTGGACATTGGTGGGAATCAGCTACTTTGGGCCTTGGGTGCCCAGTCTCTTTATTGATATTTTTTTGGTGCAGTTTGGCTATGGTGGTCCGGCGGTGATCATTCCCTGGCACGCTGGTATTGTTGGTGCCGAGGCATTGTTGACCGCTGTGGGATTGATGGTGCTTTATGGGCTTCCGTTGAAAAGGGCGTTGTTATTGGGGCTGGGGTCGGGGGCTATGTTCTTCAGTCTGGCTGGGTTATTGATGCGCTGAAGGGGTGCGTAGTGATGACAAAATTTGGAATCGTTGTGGGGTTTCTGCTGCTGTTTGCCGTGGGATGGTTCTGGGGCGCACCGGTGCAGGATGAGATGACAGAAGCTCAAAAAGCTCGGCTCTTTCAGCAGGCTCAAGAATTCTACCAGTTGGCGCTGGACAACAAGTGTCAAGAGGCAGACCGAAAACTGCTCTATCCTGTCATAATGAGCGGCATGGGTATCCACGATTTTGAGAAGTGGAAGGGTGTGTGCGGAGCCATTGAAACGAGTGGTCGATTTCGAGTGGAGCACGACAAGAAACGCGGTACGCTTGTGGAGTTGCTGACGGTATCCATGCCAGCAGAACTTCTACGTGATCACCCTTTGCTGAAGGTCCACGTCCCTGATCAGTTGGAAGATGTTAAATTCTATCTGGTGGAGAGTTGGATTGATACCGGCACGCCTCGAACCAATAAGGATGAGGAAAAAGGGGGATCCATCATATTCCGTTGTGGGAGTAAGAGCTGCCGTATCATCATGTTTGAGGATTACCGTCTTTCTACAGTGTTCTCAAAGCGTCGTGATGAAGAATAAGCAGCGCTTCACTTTTTCCCTGAAAAAAGCCATAATAATCGCCGGAATCCGACCTCTATATAAAGGCAACAGACCCCATGAAGCTTGAAAAAGTGGCCTTCGGTTTTTTCCTGGTGCTGGCAATGACCCTGAACTTCGGGTTTATGATCGGCGAGATCGACAACCCGGCCCACCACAACGTCTATGAACTGTTTGCGGTCATTGTGGTCAATCTGGCTGCCACCATCATCAAGTTCGGGGACCGTACTCAGATGGGGGCGGTGATGCTGGCCACCAGTTTGGTGGCGGATCTCCAGTTGATTTCGGCGGCGGTGGTGTGGGGTATGGCGGAGAATGTTACGGGCGTTGGTCTTTCTCCCATGGTCATGGCCTCGGTGGTATCACTGGCTAGCGGGGCATGGCTGGCCAATGTGGTCTCTGTGGTGCTGTTGATCCTGGAGACGGTTAAGCTGCCTCGCTAATGGGAGGCGGGTTATGAACAGGGTCACGTTTCTTATTCTGCGACGCATGCGTAAGCCGCTTCTCATTCTGCTGGCCTGTTACGCCATCTCCATTTTGGGTCTGACGCTGGCACCGGGTGTTGACGAAGCCGGAAACTCGGCGCAGATGAGTTTTTTCCATGCCTTCTACTTTGTCAGTTACACCGCCACCACCATCGGTTTTGGAGAGATTCCCCAGTCGTTCACCGATGCCCAGCGTATGTGGGTTCTGATAACCATCTACTTGACTGTTATCAGTTGGTTCTATGCCATCGGCTCCATCATCAATCTAATGCAGGATCAATCGTTCCGGCGGGCCATAACGCTCTACGCCTTTCGCCGCAAGGTAAAGAGCCTCGGCGAGCCTTTTTATCTTCTCTGCGGCTTTGGCGATACCGGCAAGAACCTTACCCGTTCCCTCACCAACCAGGGCCATCGGGTGGTGATCATGGATATCAACGAAAAAGATATCAGCTTTATTGCCCTGAACAATTTTTTGATGGATGTGCCTGGGTTGGCGGGAGATGCCCGCTACCCCTACAACATGGTCAATGCAGGTCTTAAGGAGTCTATGTGTCGTGGCGTTCTGGCCCTCACCCATGATGAGTCGGTGAATCTGAAGGTAGCGCTGACCACCCGGCTTTTGCGGCCTGATTTGGAGACCATCTGCCGGGCGGAGACGCCGGCTTTTATTCAAAATATGGTCACATGCGGTGTGCCGCATATTCTCAATCCATTTACCGCCTTTGCCGACCATCTGGCCATGGCGTTGGAGGCTCCGGCCTATCTATTACTGCATTACTGGTTGAGTGGCGTGACTGTGGATCATCTGCCGGAGCCACTCTTTCCCCCCAGGGGGCAGTGGCTTTTGTGCGGTTTTGGCCGTTTTGGTCATGCGCTCCAGAAATCCTTAGAGGAGCATAAGATTGAGACTTCGCCGTTAGATCTTCATCCCGTAGTGGCAGAAGGGGAGCATCTTGAGGCGCTGCGCCCAGCGGTGGATGCGGAGATGCTGATTCAGGCGGGCATCATGGAGGCCAAGGGACTGGTGGCCGGAACGGAAGATGATACGCTTAACCTAACCATTGTTCTGATCGCCCGCCAGCTTAACCCAGAGCTATTTGTAGTGGTGCGCCAGAACCGGCGTACCAACCGGGAGATGTTCACTGCCATTGGGCCTGATCTGGCCCTGGATCCCAGTGAGCTGCTGGCGCGAGAGGCGTATGTAGTATTGACCTTGCCGCGACTACCGGAGTTTCTGCAACTGGCTCGTAAGCGTTCTCCTGAGTGGATCAACGATGTGACCAGCCGTCTGATCGGCGCGGTGGGGGAGGAGTCGGCAACGGTTTGGACGATCAGGATCGGTCCAGAGGAGAGCCCGGCATTGATGGAGGCGTTGGAGGAGGGGTATGTCATCACCCTGAAACAGGTGAGTCGTCGTCTTCAGGATCGTAGTCGTTCGCTCTCCTGTATGGCATTAATGCTGGTTCGTGATGACGAGACCAGGTTGCTTCCCGAAATGGATCTGGTGTTGGAGCCAGGGGATGAGCTGTTGCTCTGTGGTGATCAGCAGGCCCAGTTGGCCATAGAGTGGATTCTGGCGGATCGGCAAGCGTTGTCCTATGCCAGTCGAGGCGTTAGGACGCGTGATGGTTGGCTCTGGCGCAGATTGGCCAGGCATAAGAAGCAGCAAACCGAAGAGGCCGCCGCATTGCGGACGCGTGAGCAATAGGAGCTACTTAGGGGGCTCATGAGAGCAGCGCAGGCTGTTTGCGGGGCAGGCGGATGGTGAACGTGGCACCCTGATTGATTTGACTCTGAACCGTGATGATCCCATGATGCTGGACGGTGATGATCTCATGGCTGAGAGAGAGTCCCAGCCCCGTCCCGGAACCGGCGCTCTTGGTGGTAAAAAAAGGCTCGAAGATCTTCTGTAGATCTGCTTCGGCAATACCGATGCCGTTATCTTGAATGCTGATCTCTACCTCATCTCCAAGATTTTTTGTAGTGACATATATCTCTGGAATATACACCTCCAGCTTGTGGTCCATCTTGTTGATAGCACGCTCTCTTTCGCCCATGGACTGGACGGCGTTCCCAAATAGATTTAACAGCGCCTGGGCTAGTGTCGAAGGGGCTGCTTCCATGGAACCGGCTTCTTCATCCATATTTAGATGCTGGCTGCAGAACAGCTCTTTATCATTGGAGCGGGCGCTGTGCATTGCAAGGTTTAGGCTTTCTGTAACCAGGCTGTTCACCGTTACTTGGCGAATCTCGACACAAGAAGTGCGGGCATGCAGAAGCATGCTGCGTACAATATCATCGGCCCGTCCGCCGTGGTCGCGGATACGGGTCAGATCCTCGTTAAGAAGTCCAATGATTTCTCCAGCCTCTTCTCTCCAGGCATCATTCCGTTCCTGTGAAGTCTGTGCCAACAACTCTTGCAGCTCCTTCACCAGAATCAGGGAGGTCACCGAAAAGTTGTTGACAAAATTGAGGGGATTTTTGATTTCATGTGCGATACCGGCGGTCATCTGTCCAAGCGATGCCAACTTCTCTTTCTGAACCAGGGCATTTTGGGCTCGGTGCAGAGCTTCCAGGGCCTCTTCCGCCTCCTGTCGTGCTCTGTCGGCGGTTTTACTGGCCCCTTTCAGTGAGGATTCATAAGCCTCACGGTTACGGATAAACCAGGAGACAGAACGGGCCATGGCGGCAATCTCATCTTTGCCTTTAGTGGGCAATACTACCGACTCGCCCCGGCGCTGCATGGCATTTTGAAGCGCCAACACCCGCCGAATCACCGAACGATTGAGATAGATATAGGTACCGAGCACTACCAGTAGTGTCAAAAGCGGGGTCAAAATAATGGGAATAATCAGCATCTCAATGCGATGGCTCATTTCGTAACGTCTATTGGTGACATCGCTGCGAATAGAGGCGAACAGTGCTTCTACGCTCTCTCCCAGTTGAGAGGCGATGAATTTATTTCTAAAAAGTGTCTCTTTGGCCACCTTCTCAAGGCCGGTCTGTTCTATACGTCTAACAAAGGCATCTCGCTTTCCCTCACCGTAGTAATCCACCTCCTTTTTTAGCTGAATGAGGGTTGGTGGGATGGATGGACCAGAGTGGTCCATCATCATGTCAGCCTTTTGTCTTAACAGTGAGAATCGTTTCTTCATACGTTGGATTGTGAGTGGATCCACCTCAAAATGGAGTCGCAACAGAAGATTAATCTGCTGCACCAGAAGAGGGTGGAGTGGTTGGCGTTCAGCGTTGAGAAGATTAGACGATTCCAGGAAGATTTCCGGGGTTGATGAAAGCTCTGTCAGGCGTAAAAAAATGGCGCGGGTACCCTTTGAGGTATCGATCAGGGTCTCGGAGATATGGTAGAGCTTCTCGATATTCTCCACTAACAGATCAAATTGATGGCTGATACGGGCGATTCGATCGGACATGGTGTTATTGGCTATCAGGGTATTCAGCAGCCGGTCTTTATGTTTGGTATCCTGTTGAACTTGCTTCCAGAGGGCGTGAAGTGTTAAGTGGTTTTCGGCCTGAAAGAGGTCGGTTGTGGTGGCACCCAGTCGCTGGGTCACCAGCATGAGATCGGAGCCCGCCATGGCCGACGGCACAATGCGCCGGGAAAGGGAGAGGTGCTCCTCATTGAATTGATGGATAAAGTGGAACGAGAGGCCGGAGAAGAGCATGGAGGCGATGGCGATACTGACCAGGCCTGTGGAGACCTTCTTGGCAATGCCCCAACGAACATCAGACATGTCGTCCATTGACTCCTGGTTGATGAGGTCGCGATCTACTGTTTGAGTTCGGGGGGATCGTCATCCGCAATCGGTTTTTTCCAGTAGATACGGTCAAAGGGCACCATGGTGCCCCAGATGGAATGGTTGATGCCGCGCAGATCCTTATGATAAACGGTGGCTGATGGAAGCTCTACCAACCAGTAGACCGGCAGTTCATGGGCTACAATCTTCTGAAAGTCATGATAGAGTTTCTTACGCTTCACCGGGTCAGTTTCTATCCCCGCCTTGTGCATCAGCGTATCCACCTTGGCGTTACGATAGCCTTGGGTATTGGACCACATCACGCCTTCCCGAATGTTATGGCTATCATAGGTACGATGCACGCCGATGACTGGATCGGCCCAGTTGAAGACATCATCCAGAGCCAGGGTGAAGCGGCGATGAGAGATGTGATGCATGAAATCTTTGAATTCGGCGATGGGATTCGGGCGCAACTCAACACCGATTTTATTGAGTAGATCGGTACGCAGATACTCCACCGTTTGTCGCCACACCTCGGAGAGGTTGGTAGAGTAGGTAAAGGGGGTGGAGAAGCGGAAGCCTGAGGCATCCCGAGGATATCCGGCCTCATCCAGCAGGCGGTTGGCCTTGGCCACATTCAGATCGTAGCGCTCTACTTGATTGGTATATAAGGGGTGATTAGGGCTGATGGGACCGGTGGCGGCCTTGGCAATGTTATGAAACTGATTTTGTACCAGAAAGTCACGGTCGATGGCATAGGCAATGGCCTGCCGCACCCGAAAGTCGTTAAAAGGTGGTTTCTCCAGGTTGAAGGCAATCCACTGCAAGGGGCCAATCCCTTGGTACCCTTTCCTGCTGGAACGAAGATGGGGCAGTTTGACCAGTTCTTTCACCTCCTCCACATCGGATTGAAAGCCGTTCATGTGCAGTACGCCGGTCTCAAAGGCGGGATAGACGGTCTGCTCACTGATTTTTTTAAACACCACCTGATCCAGATAAGGAAGGCCCGGCATAAAGTGGCGCTCGTGGCGGGTCATGACAATCTGATGGGAGTTGGTTTTTACCAAGCGAAAAGGGCCAGAGCCAACCACTTTCCAATTGGCCGGATGGGTTAGCAGATCCTGTCCATCGCCGTAAACATGTTTGGGCAGGATGGGCAGCATGGGCGACGCCGTGACGATCAGAAGCGCCGGGTGAGGTTGTTTGAGTCGTACAATAGCTGTATGGGGGTCGGGCGTATCTACCCGTTCCACCGCCTTGAGCATGGTGGAAAAGGGGTGGTGCTTCTTCACTGCCTCAATGGAGAAGGCCACATCTTCCGAGGTGATTGGTTTGCCGTCATGAAATACGGCACCATGGCGCAGATGAAAAGTAACGCTTAGCCCATCATCTGAAGATTTCCATCGTTCGGCCAGATAGGGATGAAATTTCCATTGCCGATCAATGTGCAGTAGGTGGGCAAACAGTTGTGCTCCGGGCGTCATGGTGATGACGCCCGTCTGCACTGCTGGATTAAGATGCGCTGGTCTGGCGCTGAGTGATGCGTAAAGCACCCCTCCGCGTTGAGGTTCTTCGTTCACTTTCGTCTCGGTTGCGTCCAGATAGCTCCAGGGAGCCAGCAGCCAGAGTGAAAATAGAACAATAAGCCAGAAAGTGGTGGTGCGCATGTTATTGCCGGAGATGAGTTGCGCCGAGTTCAATAGCCCAACTGGTGATTATTCATTAGTCTATAGACACTCATTGATCCACAGATCTTAACTTTCATAATAGATTGGCGTAATCAATCCGGCATGCATAGCCCGTTTTGTGGTTAAAATGGTTGATAGTGAAGCTGGAAAACTGGATAAATACAGTTGATATCCGACATTTGAAACGTATATAACAAAAGGACAATATCAATAAGTTGCTAGATTTCAACGCCTCTCAGTGGGAACGAGGTGACCGAAAATGATGACCATTCTGGTGGTGGATGACGAAGCGGACATGGAGCCGCTTCTTCTGCGGCGTTTTCGCAAACAGTTGCGTGATGGCGCGTGGCGCTTTCTGTTTGCCAGAGATGGTGAGATGGCGCTGGAGCGGCTAGCCAGTGAGCGTGGAGCGGTGGATTTAGTGGCCACCGACATCAAGATGCCCCGCATGGATGGATTGACGCTGCTGAGCGAAATGCGTAAGGCTGGTTATGATCTCCCGGTGGTGGTGATTTCCGCTTTTGGAGATATGGCCAATATACGTACCGCCATGAATCGCGGTGCGGTAGATTTTCTACTAAAGCCGTTTGATCTTAACGATCTGGAGGCCACGCTTAAAAAGGTTCTGGCCACCTATCAGGAGCGCAAGAAGACGGAGCGGCTTAAGGAGAACTTCCTGGCTCACGTCTCTCATGAGCTGCGCACCCCGCTCAGCGGCATCATCGGCCTGTCGGATGCCCTGTTGACCCAGGATGACAGCGCTCAGCTCTCTTCCGGGGTGCGGAAGGATCTGAAGCTGATCAGTGCCAGCGGTCGCCGCCTTTCCCGTTTGGTGTGCGATCTGATGGACTTCTCTCTATTGCAGCACGGCGAGATGCAGTTGCGCTGTACGGCGGTCTCGCTGGATAGTCTGGCCAGGTTGGTGTTGGATGGGATACGTCCACTGCTTCGGGAGCGCAGCGTATCTCTGGAGATGGACATACCATCGTTGCCGGATCTGTGGGCCGATGAGGATCGGCTTCAGCAGATTCTCTACAATCTAATCGGCAACGCGGTCAAATTTACCCAGGCTGGAACCATTACGCTCAGTGCGGAACAGGTTGAGGGTGGTGTTCTACTGACGGTGGCCGACAGTGGTGTAGGATTGAGTGAGGCTCAGAGAGCCGAGCTGCAAGAGAATCGCGAGTTGGCGCCGCAGGATCGGGCCGGTGGTCTAGGGCTGGGGTTGCCTATCACGCATCAACTTCTGGCGCTCCATGAAAGCAGACTGGAGATTGCCTCCAATACGCCTCATGGGAGCCGTTTCTCTTTTACGCTTCCGTTGGCGGATGGAAGAGCGGGTGATCAATCAGCCCGTCAGGAGCCCTTGCCTTTATTGAAAGAGCCAGCCGTCGGGGCCTCTATGCGGCTGGATGAAAAAGAGGTCGAAGAGGTTTGGAAACATCAGGTCGATGGAGCGCCTCAAGCCACGATCCTGGTGGTGGATGATGAGCCGGTCAATTTGCGGGTGGCCGCCCATCAGTTGAGACATGCGGGCTATCGGGTGGTGATGGCTGCCAGTGGTGAAGAGGCGATGGGGATCATGGAGCGTGATTCGCCCCATTTGGTGCTGTTGGATTTAATGATGCCGGGCATGAACGGCTTTGAGGTGTGTCGCCATTTGCGAGAGATTTACGATCATGCTGCTCTGCCGATATTGGTGCTTACCGCCAGTCATCGTCCGTCGGATCTGGTGCGTGCCTTGAGCCTGGGGGCCAATGACTATCTGGTCAAGCCATTTTTCCGTCAGGAGCTTCTGGCCCGCATTCATGCTCATTTGCAAGTTCGTGACAATGAGCGGTTAAAGTGGGAGATTGGGCGACGCATAGAGATTGAGGAGGCCATGCGGCGGCTGCTGAGTCTTACCGATAAGCCCCCTATTTCATCCAACGCTATGGATCCGTCCCGTTCGACTTCCGCGCAAGTGAGTCCTAAGAGCGATATGCGGGAACTGTTGCCGCACATCATGCAGCTGTCGGTGACGCTTTGGGAGCTGCAAGATGGAGAGAGTAAGATCTCGCTGGCGGAACAGAGTGGCCTATGGCGTGTGCAGTTGGATCGCGACACCTATCGTACCCGTACTCTGGATAAATATCTTGAGCCGCACACTGTTCCCACCCACCCACGCTGGAATAATGTGGTCAAGACTGCCCACTTTGTACTGGCCCAGCGTAAAGCGTGTACACCGGCCCAGAGAGGGGCGCTACAGGCTGCACTGGATCAGTTTGAGGCGTTGATGGGGCGTTGACAGATACCATTATTCATAGAGATATTCCAATAATCTAAAAACGGTAGAAAATAGCGTTGACCATTTTTACCTCATGCTCTGGTGGATCTTTTTGCCGTCTTTCCGTAGGCTATAAATCAATTAATAACAAACACGAGGCGCAAGCTTCGACAATAAAAATCGGCGCGTGCAGGTCTGCGGATCCACGCTTCCACTGGGGGGTGCGGGGCAGGCCGATATTGGGGGAGCATGGCTTTCATGGCCGAGATAACGGACACATGGGGCATGATTAGCTACGGCGGTGGGGATCTCAATAATGGGGGGTCCGCCGCCGTTCTTTATTGGACATTTGTTGATCAGCCGTTTTTCTCAATTTCTCAATAGGGCCGCATCTGGCCTGAAAACAGATTTCTTCCATGTACTATCTTCTCAATCATTCGTACACCTACTCTTGGTAAAGATTGCGCCGTCCCTTTCGTATTGGGATCTGCTATCCTTTGGTCTCAACAGTGCGCCCTGGTGCCGTTCTGTTATGGGGTTGCAGAGTGCTGAGATTTGGGAGCGGGTATGAAACGGAAATGGATGCTGCTACTGGTGATGGTCATGATGCTGGCCTCCTCCGGTTCTCTTCAGGCTCAGAGTCTGGATTTGGCTATGGAGCGGCTCTCGGTAGCGCTGGCCGCCAGTCTCAATCGTCAAAAGTCCGAGAAACCTCTGCGTGTTGGGGTGATTCCGGCCCGTGATGCCTCGGCCAAGGTGGTCTGCAATCCTCTCTCCAAACTGTTGGTGGATACCATTCGTGGATCATTAATCGATATTCGTGATCGCTTTGGATTTAGTTACAAGACGCCCAACCAGTTTGGGCCGGGAGAGGTGGACATTAACCTGCTACCCACTTGGCAGCGGGATGGCGACAAGCAGGTTCGGCTCACCGTGGAGATGGGAGACATGCGCACCAGTGTTGCCGGCGAGCATATGCGGGTGGAGCCGGTGCTGTTTGAGGCCTCTTTTTTGCCTCCCGAGGCGCGGAAATGCCTGTTGAAGCTGGAAGCGGTGGAGAAGGAGTTGCTGGTTCCTCACAAGTTGGTGGTACGTGCGGCCCCTTTGGAGAGTGCCAAACGCATGGTCACCATCGAGGCGGGAAAAAAGCTCTGGATTACTGCCCGTGTCAAGGGGACCGAGTGGCGCTTGGTGCAGCTGCCTAACGATGAGGAGCTACCCAGCGGTATGCGGGAGCAGCGGGGCTTTGTTTTTTTCAAGATCAAGCCGAAACCCAAGCCGAAACCCAAGCCGGTTGAGTTGCACGCATACTATATCTATAGCCCCCCTGATGAGGATCGGCACAAACCACTCACAAGCGGCTCGGTACTCAACTCCGGGGATCGCTATCGGGTGATTATGGAGCCTCGTGAGGAGGCGTGGGTCTATATGATTCAGGCGGATGCAAGCGGTGAGATCTTCCAGCTTTTTCCCACCGGCGGCATAGAGGGGGTGCATGAATCCAACCAGAATCCGGTGAAGCCTGGGACGGTCTATCATCTTCCTGGGCCGGAGCATGACTTTTTCCTGGACGATACCATCGGTATTGAGCGCGTCTATCGGTTGGCCTTTCGGACGCAGAATCTTCCCCTTGAAGCGCTGTTGAAAAAGCTTACCGAAGCGAGGGAGGCCGAGAATGACATCGCTTCCAAAAAGGCGCAGCAGGAGATTCGTAGTTTTGTGGGGAGCCGTGGTCCTGGCGGCATCACCTTCAACCCCAACACCAAAACCCAGTGGAAACAGCAGGGCAAAGGGGCTGAGGTGTTCGGCCAACATATTGAAACGCTCTGCGAGAATTGTGTCAATATACTGGAATTTCTCCACCAGTAGCCCTCAGAAATCCGCACCATCTCATAGCTTTGCCGTTCCCAGAGAAGGTATCTTTCATTATCTTCACTATATTCGTTAATTTAATTATTGACGAACAGCCGCTCGCTTGTTACTCTATAATTAAAACTGAGCTATCTTAAGAATTTTCTGTTTCTGAATAGCGCTGGTTTCTTCAATGCTTAGTGGGGGGCGTTAGTGCCAGTAGGCACGGGAGATTGTCATGGCTGAAGACGACATCAAAAGAGCAGCTCAAGAAGCGCACGCGGATGAAGAAGCGGAAGCGCGTCAGGAACTCGATGAAATGACCGTCTTGCAAGATGTAGAGACGGTGGATCTTTCAGCGGAAGAGAATCTCATATCCGGCGATGGCGATGAAGATGCCGTGGCTGGCTCCGGCAATATCATGATGGGCAATCGTGATATGGAAGATGGTCGCGCCTCTCAAGACAACTCCGACCAGGCCCGCCGGGCGGCCAGAGAGGCGGAGGCCGAAGAGCAGGAGCAGCAGGATCGCCAGGATCTGGACGATATGACTGTACTTCAGGATGTGGAGACGGTGGATCTTTCGGCGGTTGAAAGCCTGATGGATAGTTCTGGTGGCGATATGGAAGACCCCACCGGTACCGGCAATATTCAGATGGGCTCCCGTGATGGTGAAATTGGCGGAGCAGCCCCTGGTGCGCTCTCCGAAGAGGCCAAAATGGTCCGTCTTCAGGAGATGGCCCAGAACAATCCAGATCAAGACCGCCTCAACCTGGATGACATGACCGTGCTCCAGGAGACCGAATCAGCCGACCTGTTTGCTGAGCAGAGCGATGCTCAAGAAGAGCGTGACGCCGTGGTCGAGGATCTTCAGGCCACCAGTAATATTCAGACCGGCTCCCGTGTGGAGAGCGACTTTTTTGCAAGCGGTATCAGTCAGGATGAGATAGCCGCCATTGGTCGTGGGCAGGAGATTGTTCGGGAAGAGCTGGTAGATCAGGCGTCGATCCAGACCTCCGCTGATGAAGCGCTGACTACTGAGGGTGTCGAGGTAGATGCCGTAGAGCTGGATGATGTGGCACTGGCCACCTATCTGGATGAAGAGAGAACCCAGCAGGAAGAGGAACTGAAGGAGGAGCAGGAGGAGGTCCAGGAAGAGGTCCAGGAAGAAGAGGGCGACGATTCCAAACGAGAGATGGAGTTTGATGCGGTGGTGGTGGATGACAGCCCTGCCACAGAGCGTGAAGAGGAGGAGGGCGAAGAGGATGGTGCCATTGCGCTTAATGTTGGCGCAGATCTCACCGGCACCATCGATGTGGATCTGGATGGCGAGGCCGATGCGCCGACCCTGGTGATTACCAATGGCTCTGGAGATGACGCCATCACCGAAGGGGTCGGAGACGATACCATGGATGGCGGCGCTGGGGATGACCTGGTTACCGGCGGTGCTGGAGACGATACACTCAGTGATGGTGAAGGCGATGATGCCCTCTACGGCGGTGACGGTAGCGACCTGTTGGCAGGTGGTGCTGGAGACGATGTTTTGGGCGGTGATGCTGAAGATGACACCATTCAGAGGGACGGTAGTGAAGAGAGCGTGGCTTTTGAATGGAATCTTACCGATTACACCATCAGCCAAAATGACGACGGCAGCTTTTCTGTCAGCCATGATGACGGCACCGATACTGTATACAACGTAGAGAACTTCGAGTTTGCCGATCAAACCATCGGCGCCGATGATCTGTTGCAGACCTGGATTGATGCCATGGATACCGAGGCCTCTGATCCTACCCTGACCGCCGTTGACACCACTGGAACCGATGATACCGCCATCGCCCTGGATGTAAGCTTTGAGCTTCAGGATATTGGTGGCTCCGATTCCATCTCCTCCGACGGCATTACCATGACTGGTGTGCCGGAGGGAGCCACGCTCAGCGTTGGTACCGACAATGGCGACGGAACCTGGACCATCTCGGTGGATGACCTCTCGGTCACTTCCACCAACGATGACGACGATGCCGTGGCCTGGGAAGTGCCGAATCTTACCATCACACCAGCCCCCAATGATGATACCGACTTCAGCCTTGGCGTTTCAGTCACTACCAGTGATGGAGCCGACACGTATACCGCTGAGAGCACCATGGATGTGGCGGATGAGGCCGATGCGGATGGTTTGAGATTCGATACCTCATACAGCACGGTGGAAGCTGACTTTGGAAGTGGGCGAACGATTGGCGGAAGTAAAGGTGGCGGAAGTAAAGGTGGCGGAAGTAAAGGTGGCGGAAGTAAGGCGAGTGGTACGGCTGGCGGCGGAAGTAAGGCGAGTGGTACGGCTGGCGGCGGAAGTAAAGCGAGTGGTACGGCTGGCGGCGGAAGTAAGGCGAGTGGTACGGCTGGTGGCGGAAGTAAAGCAGGCGGTACGACCGGCGGCGGAAGTATAGCCACGGATGATGAAGGCTTAGTGCTCAACGTCGGTAAAGGCGGCAAAGGCAATACAGGCGAGTTCGAAGTGATCATTAACGGCGAAACGGTAGGAACTTACACTACCGATGAGGCTCACAACGCCAGCGGCGAGTGGGAGAGCATTCGCATTGATGGGGTCGACACCTCTAATATTGAGAGCATCACCATCG
>JADFWT010000047.1 GCA_015233785.1 Magnetococcales bacterium | reverse complement strand
TGCGTATCTTCAGAATCTGCTGATCAAAGGGGAAGTCGTGGAGTGGAAATACCCCCTCCATGCGGGCACTCACGCTATAGGCAATAAAATTATTTCGCGTCTTCTTGTCGAAATATTTTTCCCGGATTTTGGCATTTAGTACCTCACCATGGGTCATCTCAAAGTTGAGCTTCTTGTTTTGATCGGGATCCCAACGAAACCAAAGCAGAAAATCAGCCTCAAAATGGCTCTCGATAGGGTCAAAGGCCCGCACATCGTTAACATGGATACCGGTGAACACAACCGTGGTCCGTTTGGCATATCGTCCATCAATTTTGACGATGGGCGACTTGTGACGGCGCGCCTTGGCCAGCTCCGGGTATTTGACATAGGTGAGTTGGAACCGAGCCGGGAGAAAGCGTCCCTCTTTCACCTGACCAATGGCCACCGGTCGACGACTGGCCCCATAAGGATTGAAGTAGATATCCCCAGCCACGCCGGGTATGGCATCCACTTCCTGGGTGGTTTTACGCAAATAGTTGCGAATGGCAACAGGGTCCGGCCCTACCTTCTTAATGGCATGTACCAACACCTTGACCGCCTCATAGCTATTGGTGGCCACCCAATCCGGGCGACGCTGATAGGTGCGGATAAAGTTGGTCCGATAGCGCTCCGACAGCTCACCAAAAAGATTGGGCAGATAGGGGGCTACCGCATACACATTGTCGGCATCAATACCAGCTTCCCGAATAAAGTGCGGGCCGCCCATGCTCTCAGCCCCAATAAATTCGGATTTGATCCCCTCGTGTTTGAGCTGTTTGATCACCTTGGCGGCGGTTTTGTAGTTCATGGCCAAAAAGATGATCTCGGACTCCCGGATAGCCTCATAGGCTGGAGCAAGGGCATCAGGGGAGTAGCTGATATGATCGATCTGATGGCGCAGGGTAGGGGTGACACCCCGAATCTCCAGCTCTTTTCCGAAATATCCCGCCAGAGATTGACCGTAGGGATTTTTGGAGTAGATGATGCCGATTTTACGTCGATTAAGACCGTGAATGACGTAGTTGGCTAAAAAAATTGCTTGGTGAAAGTCGTCCGGGATCATGGAGAAGCTCCAGTCGCTTCCCGCTGTCACCTTGGGATTGGTGGCTGTCGGGGTGATGACCGGCACCTGACGCCGTTGGTAAATACGGCTGGTGTCCATGGTCGGCGTACTGAAATAGTGCCCTACAACGCCGATAAGTGAATCGATGGACACCAACTTATGGGCGCTCTCGATGGCGGCATTTTTCACCTTGAGTCCACTGCGGTCATCGGCACTCTCCAGCCGTAAGCGAAAACGCCCTAACTCAAGACGCTCATTGGTCTCTTTAACTGCCAATGCGGCACCGCGCCGCATGGACTCGCCCACCGCCTGGAACGGCCCGCTGAGAGGGGCCGCCAAACCCACCGTCAGCGTCACGGTTTGATTCTCAGGCTGTAGTTTCACCACCAGCGCCATCACTGCCAAAGTGAGCAGCACGATCGGCAAAATCAGCAGGAACAGTTTACGCATCATACAGGCAAACCACGCTTGACAAGATCACGGCGCTTCCAAACCGGGCAGATCACCACTCGCTTGACCACCACTTCCCGACAATCCGCCGGAACCGGCATGATCATCCGGTTCGTACTCCTCAGGTCTCTCACTCTGGGTGGAAAAATCAGAACCCGATTTGAGTGGGATTTTCCCGGATTGATGGCCGCTTCCAGAGAAGGTGGAACCGCTGGTTCGGTCCTCCGGCTCAAGCTCACCGCCACGGCCGAAGTCGCCAAACTGGGTCGCTGCATAGGCCCCTCCTGCCAGGATTATCCAAAACACAGCGAGTAGCGGTGTATAGCGCATCCACAGAGTCCTGCTGCGGGAATTATTCATGAGCGGCATAGTTCCGACGTATCCTAGCGAATTTTAAATCGATTCATAAGTGCATCCAGCTCCGAAGCGGTGGCTCTCAAAGTGTGCGCCTGGCTCTGCACCGTCTCACTGAGGCTGTTCAACTCTTCCGCACTACTCTTCACTTCCATGATAGCCGAACCAATACCCTCCACAGAGGTTCGAGCCTGCTCAACACTCTGCAAAATATCACGGTTGCCCGCTGAGGCCTCAATGACACTTGGGGTCAATAGTCCAATGGCATCGGTGGCATTAACCACGCTGTTGGTCACCTCCTGGGTGCCGCTGGAAATCTCGCCGACACTGGTAGACACTTCTCGAATACTGTCGGAAGAGGCCACCATCCTCTCGGCAATCTGACGGGTCTCCAGGTCAATCTCATCCATGCTCTCATCAAACGCCTTCAACGTTTGATTCTGCTCCTCCACCGAGCTGAGAATATTGGCGTTGGATTGACTGATCCTCTGGATCACATCGGTTATTCCTTCGGTGGCCTCAAGCATTTCCGACGTGCTGGACTGAATTTCACTCACAGTTTGGGCAATACTCTTGGTGGCGTCTCCGGTCTGTTGGGCCAGATCCTTCACCTCATTGGCCACCACGCCGAACCCTTTTCCAGCCTCACCCGCCCCGGCCGCTTCGATGGCGGCATTGAGGGCCAGCATGTTGGTCATGCCGGTAATGGTCTCAATAATCTGAACCACTTTGCCAATCTCAGTGACAGAGAGCGTGAGACGGTCCATCAGCTTGGCATTGTCGCCAGCACGCCTGCTTCCCTCACTGGAGTCGCGGCTGGCCTGGGCACACTGTTCACGAATATCGGCCAGTGAGTCGGTCATGGTCTCCAGCGCCTGGGTGGCCTGGGTCACACTTTGACTTGACCGGTCGGTGGCCTCCCGAACCTGACTCATGCCCTGGGAGGCGACACTGGACGCATCAGCCACCGTTTGCAGGCTGCCACTTGCATGTTCCGCTGCTATCGAGATGTCTTTCATAGCCGAAGAGAGCGCATCACTCTCATCGGCCACGCGTTGAATCTTACGGTTCATCTCATCGGTTTTGGAGGCGATAATCTCAACGCTCTCCTGCATGCTGCCACCAGCCTTGGAGGCTCGAACTACATTACTGCCCATAGTACCGGCATGCTCTGCCAGGTTCACAGATACCGTGCCGAGAGAGGCGGCATCATTGTTAAGCCCGCTGGCTCGATCTGAGATCTCCTCCACCATACTGCTGAGCTGTTTTTTCATCTTGCCCATGGCAAAACCAATAAAGCCCAACTCCTGAATGCGTGTCTTCACACTCGGCGTTTCGGAGAGATCAAAAGCGGTGATACGTTTCACCTCCTGAGCCACATGATTCAGGGGCTTTGTAATCATCTCGGTCAATCTGAAACTGATAAAAATAATTATAAATATCAGAAGAGTACCGACAATACCCCACCAAATAAGTTGCCTGCGCATATCCCCTTTTATGTCATGCTCAGGGATGACGACACCGACAATCCAATCAAGACCATACGTCTGCTCAAAGGGGGTAAAAAAGGCATAGTGCTCCTCTCCCTCAGCACTGAATGAGAACCACCTGTTGCCATCCGGTAGATGGAGCGGCCCTGAACCGGCTCCCAGTTCTCTCTTTAGCGCCAGATAGGAGAGACCAAGCGCAGCATTTGGATGGTCGGAGATCTGCCGTCTTGTAGGCCCTTCTCGGGTATTGCCATCACTATTGACCAAGTTGATTTTACCCGGCGCACCAACAATCTGCCCTTTGGAGTCGATGATAAATGCGCGCCCATTGGGGCTGATCTTAATCTCACTGAGAAAATTGGAGATGGTCTCAAGCACAATATCGATAGCCGCCACCCCCACCGTGACCCCGTTACTGCGCACTGGCGTCGAGACAGTGATGCCCAGTTGATGCATCACCTTCCCTTTAAATTTATCTTCCCATACATAGACATCCGCCCATATCTGACGCTGTCTGTTCGTGGCCCGCTTATACCAGCCGCGCACTCTTGGATCATAGACCTTGATGGGGTCTTTCCTGAGAAATTGTAGATCTCCTTGCTGATTTTGTTCGTACCAGGTGGTCAACATGTAAGGGGCAATGAGATCGGCAACCTGCTGACGCACCTTCCGTTGTTGAATCTCTGGGAGGAGGGAGAGCGAGTCGAGCAGCTTGGTGGCCTTATCAAATGCCTTTCGACTCTGGTCGTCATCTTGAAGACGATTGATCAGGCGGGTACGAACAACCCCGTCGTGATCACGCTTATTGAGCCAATGGTGGCCCCGCGCATTGCCGTAATAGACTAGATCATAATGAGAATATAGTTGCATCTCCTGACGCGTCACGCGGTTAAACAGCGTTCGAAACTCCTGCCGGTCACGGGGCAGGGAGAAGAGCAAGGCGTTGATCTCCACCGATGAGGCCGCAGAATCCAGATAGCGGCGGGTCTGCTCAACCGCCCCTTGTCCCACACGAAACAGAGTCTGACGGGCCATATCATCCAGATGGGAATTGGCCCTGAAGTAGGATGTCAGAATGATGGCCAGCGCTGGTACACCCACCAATACAGGCAACGTCCAGCGCAAAAAGGTGCGAAGGCGGGTATATCGGGCTTTTGGGAAATCGTGATAGGGGGTCTTCCCCGTCTGATCCTGTGCCGCTGGCATATGGTCATCCATCCACGATGAAGTGTCAATTTTTCAATAGGGAACATAATTATGGCAGTTTATTTTGATTTTCCCAGGCGGAGCGTCGCATTTCTTTGTAAAATGTTCTTCACATCGCCGTTAGGAAGGCTGATACAGGCCGCTGGAGAGCTTGGATTGCCCGACCAACGGCACGAAGTTTGCACTTCGTAACCTTCTAAAGAAGAAGAATATGCTCACCCGTGGACCGCATCCCGGGTCGTTAGATGAGGTTGTTATGTCAGAGGAAGGCAAAAAGGAGAACGCAGACTGGTTGATTCAGGCTGCTCAACAGCTCAGAGCTGTGGGAGAGCCTGATAAAGCCGAGACCTGTTATCGAAAAGCACTTGAATGGACACCGGACGATCAAGCGATGGCCCGTGATCTAGCCACCTTTCTCTACCGCTCTCAAGCCAAATATGGCGAGGCCGAAGAGATGCTGCGCAAATGCGTGGAGCGTTCTCAAAGCGCGGAAGATATGGCCCGACTGGCCGGGCTGTTGCTCTGTCTGGGCAAGAATGACGAAGGAATCGATTTTCTGCACAAGACCCTGGCCAACGCCAATCTTGAGAGTGAATCACCGGCAGCCGCTCTGGAAGCACTCTTCTATGCTGTACTGCACATGCCTGCCGAGGAGCAAAAACCGGCTTACGAGCGGTTAAAAAATCTGGTCCAGTCGGGTGCCAAGGCCCCTGGACTTGATATCATGGCCAACCTGAATCGCGCCCGTGCCGATGATCACAAGGGGATTGGCCAGTTGCAGCAGCTCCTCAATCTGGTGGCGGCTACTGAGTAGATGACTCCCCGGCAGCACGATGGCGCACCACCTTACGATAAAAATCGTTTACTGGTGCCTCGCCAGCCAGAATCTCTCCTAACCCTTGCGGGGCCGTCCCATACAGCTCTTTACGCTGGTTGATGAGTATTTTCTGCTCGCTATCGTGGTAGAAACGCAGCAGCAGACCATCTTCCAAACGATGCTCTGAAGGGTCCTCTTCAAAACGGCATGCCAGCAGTGCTGGAAAATCGTAATGGAATCGCGCTTGCCAACTTTTATCCACCGAAAGCAGGCGTTTCTTTCTCAACAGGCTAAAGGCGATCAGCTCCTGAAGATATTCCGGCTGCCAGGGGGCGTCTGCTCCTCGTTTTCGGAGTAGCTCGGTCACCGTCTCCCCAACAATACGGTGCATCTCGTCCATATGCTGAAAGATGGCGACGGCACGATACATGAGCTGCTCATTGTTGCCCAGCTCGCCCTTTTGGTAGCGCTCCATGGTACCCGATCGATCCAGAAACGCCGCCAACTGCTCCCGACTGTCGAACAGCTCTCGATTTTCTTTGATAAACCCCGTGTACACGCCCTGGAGCGGCCCTTGATCGTTTCTGGCACGGTGGTGAACCTGCCGAATAAATGATGAGATGGGAATCTCCAAACGCCGCATAAAGGCGAATAACTCATAGAACACGCTATGGTTGAAGAAGATCTCCACCGTGAGATCCAGCGCTCGGCAGGCCAGGTAGTCATCAAAGCGCATGTTCAGGCCGCCCACACAGATCTCATCCACCTCCGGGGCATGAAAGGTCTCGTCAAATAGCCGGTAGGGGTGAATGGTACTGGGCATCACCCGGTATTTGGTCAACAGACCAAATCTCTGTCGGCTCTCGTTGGTAGAGGCCTCGGCACCTGGCAACATGATGAACTGGTGGGCACGCATGACGTTAACATCCAGATCAATCAGCTCCATGACCGATTGAAAATGGGCCTCCTGACTATCCCCCGGCAAGGCAAGAATCAGCTCCGAAAAGGCGTTTGCGCCCATCGCTTTTCCGGCTTGGGCAATACCAACCATGGCATCGCTGGATACGTTGTCGCGTTTAATCAGACGCAGCACATCCGGGCTGGCACTCTGCACGGCGGCTGATAGAAAGACCGTGGTCTCCTCACCGGCGTTGGCCTCCTGAATCAGCCGTGTGGTCTCCAAAACCCGCTCTTTTTTATTCTTGCCGGTGACGTGAAACATGCGCGGCCAGCCACGGTCACGCTTCAGGCGGGCGATCTCCTCGGCAACGGGCAGATCCTGGCGGTACATGCCGAAATTGGTATCGGCCAACATGAAGTGAGGGGCAACACTCCGCTGGGCCACATAGTTCAGCTCCTCCTTGACCCGCTGAAAATCATATCGCCGCACCCGATTGAAATAGTCCCGCCCCTCCTGACAATAGGTGCAGGCAAAGGGACAACCACGGGCGGTCTGAATCACCGGGAAGAGCGGCTCTTTTAAAAAAGGATCCAGCAATCCGGTTAGATAGGGGGAGGGAATCCGGTTGAGATCCATAATGGGATCGGTCTCAGGCCCGCGCAACATCTGGCCTTCCCAGGCATAATGGGTGTTTTCGATCAGCTCACCGTGATGCTTCAATCGGCGAATATCAAAGCCGTGTTTTTCAAGAGCGTGAAACAGGGAGACCAAAGGTTGTTCTCCATCACGAATAATATGAAAATCAAGTGCCGGATGGGCCTCCCAAAACTGCTGTTGATGCGCGCTGTCCAGAGGATAATTTGGGCCACCGAATAGCGTTACACAGTGTGGATATCGCGCCTTGATACGCTCTGCAAAGGCATAGGCCAACGCCCCGTTCCATATAAAGTGACTGAAACAGGCCAGATGAAGAGGTTCACCCTTCTGGAGCCAGAGGGAGAACGATTGGGGATGCTTGAAAATCTTCAGATCGACCTTCGGGCCAAGCTGCTGCTTGGCATAGGCCGCCACAACGGCTGCGCTATAAGGAACCGTGCGGCAGCCATGCCCAGTGTGGAGCAGGTCTGCAAAGACGATGGAAATGGGCTTAGACGGCATGTGAAGTGCTCAAAGAGAGGTGTGGCTGATGGGTTTTCAAGTGTCTTTTCCCGTAAAAGAAGGTAACATTGTGAAGTTGACTTAACACTTGGTAGATTCACAAATCATCATACCAGTCCATCTCCATCCAGGATAGATGAAGCGCACACATGATAGATGGCCGCTATGGAAGATGCAGCATGAGGATGTACGTTGATGTCTAGTACCCTAGTTTCCCGAAAAAATTTAGTGATGGCTGCGCTGATCATCGCCGTGGGAACCGCACTCCTTTTCTGGGTGGATGGGGTAGGGAGTCCTGTTCTTGTCTCTATTCTGATGACGCTCCAGGTTCTGCTCCTCGGCATACTTATGGCCAAGAGTGGAGGGGAGGGTCAACAACAGATGGAGCTACAGAATGAACTCGCCCGGTTACTGGATAACAGCTCCGAGATGGCACAAATTACCACCGTTCACGGCCACTCCATGCTACTGCTTTCGGACCGGCACCGTGTTAATCAAGACGAGCTGATCCATAAGACAGGCGAAATGTCGGTCCTCTCGGAATTACTGCTAAAACACAATAGCGATCTTCACAAAGAGGCTTGGGTTCTCAGCACTAAGGCCATTGAATCATTTGAAGATGTCCGGGAAAGCGCTGATGCTGTAGAGAGCGTATCTAAATACATTGAAACCATGGCCAGCAAATCCGAGGAGGCCCGCGCCAACACCGACCAGGTGGCGGAAGCGGAGAAAGAGCTCTCCTCACGGATCGAGGATATCAATGTCAATTTCAAGCATGTAGTCCATAGCGCCGATACCGTCTCTGATGCAGTGGTACGTATGACCGATGCCCTCAAGGGTATTCGTGAACGCTGCGGCGTCGCCGATAAGGAGACTGCACTGGCCAACGGCAATGCCGATGCCATGGTGGAGAGTATGGGGAAACTCTCGGCCTCTGTTCTGGAGATCGACAAGATACTCGGCGTGATTCGGAATATCACCGACAAAACCAATATGCTGGCGCTGAATGCCTCTATTGAGGCGGCCGGAGCCGGAGAGGCGGGCAAAGGTTTTGCCGTGGTAGCCAATGAGGTGAAGGAGCTGGCCCAACAGACCGCCGACTCCACCCGCATGATCGCCAGCCAGAGTGAGGCGATTCAGTCGTTGACCCGTGAGGTTGGCCAGGCGATTGAAATGGTCTCGAAAAATGTGGATCAGATCAATGAGATCAATGGTGATATTTCACGCTCTGTGGTGGAGCAGGATTCGTTGGTACAGGAGATCTCTTCCTCAATGGACGGCATGACCCAGGCCGTAGAGGTGGTCACCCGAGACGCCAACGCCATGGAAGAGAAGGTCTCCGACGTTACCAATGCTGCCATGGTTGCGTATCAGCGCGCCAAGGAGATCTCAGAAACCGCTGCCGTAGCTGCCCAAAGCGCCCGAGATGTCTCCGATGGAAGCAAAGGCGCCGCCTTCAAAACCGAAGAGGTACAGAAAACCATCAACAGTGTGCTCAATCTAGCTGCTGAGATTCAAAAACAGACCCTCAAGCTGATCTACACCTCACAGTCGGTTCGCAGCGCATCCAGGAGCAGTGATCGACTGGCAGGCATGCTACACGATGCCAGCAGCCACTTTAAGCCCCTCGTCGAGCAGCTATCCCTGGGAGATAGCGCCCATCAAATGGCAGAGATGAAGCAAGAATTTTTGGATTGGCTGGATAAAACCGAATCGATCATGAGTGGTCAAAGCACCACCACAGCCGAAGATCACCAGCAAGCCACTCAAACCAAGCTGGGCGAATGGGTGATCCAAGACAGAGACCAATTACTGCAAGATAGTCCACACTATACGCAGTTGAAAAATGGACTGGACCATATTCACAAACTAGCCCTCTCCATGGCCCAATTCATGGGAGATATCAGCCAGGAAGAGCTGGCCATGGTTCAGGACCGCAAGACGGAGATCTTCTCTCAAGCCGACGATAGCGCCTCTGATTCCAGCGCTCAATCATCGGAGAATCTCCAAGAGCACTTCCTAAAAGTTGAAGCCCACATGCAGAATAAATCCGACGATCTCAAAGAGGCCGTGCGGGCCTTCTTCAAGCTGCTTGATGAGATGGTTGAGCATGCCGGCTATGCGCAGTCCGATAGGCCTGAGATGCTTTGATATCCAGGGACCCATCGGTAAACAGATAGACCAGAAATCCAGGACATGGTCTGCATCGACCAATCCAAAAGTACCCTGCTGATTTATTCAGGCAAGAAGAGACCATTACATTGGAATGCGGGCTCTTTCTCCGGTTGAAGGAGATACCATCTTCTGGAGAAGACATGACATCGATAGCCCATATCCTTCAGGTAACGCCTTACTTCAAAACCTTTTTCTCCATACAGCTCCACATACAGCGCCCCAACGGCCTGCTTTTCAAGCAGTTTTCTGGCACCCTTCAAGGCAAAAATTTCATGACCTTCCATATCAAGTTTCCAAAAATCCACCCTGTCGATACCCAATTTTGATAGATGTTCATCGAGCATTACCACTTCAACTCTCTCGCCTTCAGAGTCGTTAATGATGCTGTGTCCGCCATGGGTCGAAGCGCCGCCACAATCTTTAAGATAAACCGTTTCTTGTGTATCGCTAAGACCAAGCCGGTAAATCTCGATCGAAGGCAAGATGTGTTTGTTTTTATTAACGCACGCTTCCAACCAATCAGCCTGATGAGTGCCCGGTTCAAAGGCCAGATACCGTCCCTTGGATGCATATTGCCCAAGATAGAGGGCTATCTGTCCAATATTGGCCCCCGAATCCACCACGACGCCATCCTCTGGAATATGCTTTTTTGCCCACGGAATTAACCCTGGCACAAAGCAACCATATACAATCCAACGTAGCGGACTATTGTCCAGATCAAGCTTCCAAACAATACCTGATTCCAGCTCGACTTCTCGAATACCCATAGCTGCCAGTCGATCACCAAAGAGGCGGTCAAAAAGTCCCAACTTGCCGGGAAACATCGTGGGGCGAAAGAGCTTCAAAAAGGACATCAGGAATACGTCATTCATGCTATAATCTCTCATTGTGATATGTCAGAAATTCACGATTGTAGATAAAAGCAGCCATTATGGCATGGAGGCCGTTGGAACGCTCATAAGATAGGAGGAGAAATCAACAGCGCATTCGGGTATGGGCATGCTTTTTCAGGACGATCCACGCAAGATCACAATGATTGTATAATACCGATGCCATCAATAATTACAGACACCTTGCGGTTCCACTCCCACCTCTGAGAACCTCCTCATAATCATTGATAACCGATTCAAAGGCAATGATCCCACATGAATTGTGGTAAGAGGGGCGCTTCTTTTTTTACCGTTACACATAACTTGCTGTTATATTAATAACTATATAGAGCTTACCCCCTTTATGGAGAGACCCCTTGATGCCATGCAGACCTTTGATCGGATGGATATCGCTTCTTGTCATGCTCCCGCTATTTTTTCAGCCTCATCAAGCACAAGGGGCTAATGAAGAGGAGCTGAACCGACTTACCCGTTTTTTTGAAACTGTGGTTTTCGGCAGTGAAGAGGATCCAAGGCTTGCCTCCAGAGTGATTGCAAAGTGGCGATCACGCCCCATCACAGTGGCCATTCAGGGACGACTCAACAAGCATCATGGTGCCTACGCCTCCGCTCACCTGACACGGATGGCCAAGTGGACGGGTCTCCGTTTCAAACAGGCGAAAAAGTCGGAGATTGGCAAAGCCGACCTGCATCTGCTATTCGTCCGCCGCAAGGAGATGCAATCCTTGAAATTTGGCAACATTCCGCCCTCACTGATTGCCAAGCTGGGACGCTCAGGGGGGTGTTACTTCATCAGCATGAAGAAACCGCCTTCCAAAATCGTCAAGGCGTTTATCGTGGTGAATATTGAGCGGGATGATCTTGCCATCAACGCCTGCCTTCTTGAGGAGATCGCCCAAAGCCTCGGACTGCCCAACGATACCAATATCTATCGTCCCTCTATCTTTAGCGATCTGGACCGTCTTACCGTTCCATCGCCTCAGGATGAGATTCTGATCCGCACGCTTTATGATCCAAAATTACGTGCCGGCATGCCGCGTACAGCAGCCATGAAACAGGTGCGAGAGTTGATCCAAGAACGGTTGCAACGTCCATAGAGAAAGTATATTTCATGGCAAAAATATTGATCTTGATCAGCGGTCATCTCTCCTCGGCTCCACGTCCGCAAAAAGAGGCACTGGCACTTACGGAGGCTGGGCATGATGTGACGGTGTGCGGCATATGGTCCGTACAGGCATTTATCGACTACGACCGTCTGCTGATGGCCGAAGGGCGCTGGAGATTCCGCCCCATGCTGGACTTCAGCAACAGACGGCCTATGAACCGCCTGAAAAACAGCTGGCTCCGACTGCGCAGTCGCTTGGCCAGGGAAACCTATCGTCGATGGAACCACTTCAGCCCCTATCTACTTGGCTACGGAGCCGGGGTCATGCTGAAGGTGGCCCGTCAAGAGCAGGCTGATTTAACCATTGTCCACTCCGAAAGCGGGCTCTGGGTGGGAAAACAGTTGCTGGAGGAGGGGTTCAGGGTCGGGGTGGATTTCGAGGACTGGTTCTCGGAAGATCTGCAACCTCAGGCCCGCACCTTTCGCCCAGTGAAGGAATTGCAGGCGCTGGAAGGCCATCTTGCTCGCCATTGTCGTTACTGTCTAACGACATCCAAAGTAATGGCCAGCGTCATGGCGAAGCGCTTCAACAGCCCAACGCCACGCGTGGTCTACAATGTCTTTCCCTGGTCGGATCGGAAAAATCTGGATGGCCGCCCACTGGATCGAGGTGAGCGGAAGTGGCCCTCTCTACACTGGTTCTCTCAAACTTTTGGGCCGGGGCGTGGCTTGGAACGACTCTTCCAGGCACTCCCGCATCTTGAGGCCCCCGTTGAACTCCACCTTCGAGCCAACTCCACACCCGAAACCAGAGCTTGGGCTCAATCCCAGGTTCCTAAGGCGTGGCGAGACCGACTGCACATTCACCCTCTGGTCCCCAATCGGTCACTGCTTTCCCGCATTGCCGAACATGACATCGGCTTTGCCCTGGATCAAAGCACGATTCTCAGTCGGGATCTCACCATCACCAACAAACAATTTCAATATCTACTGGCCGGGCTGCCCATTATCGCCTCCGATACCAGAGGGCAGCGCGAGATTATTGACGCCCACCCTCAGGTGGGCAAAGTGGTCCAGGAGGATGACCCCCTATCGGTAGCGAATGCCATCACAACAATGACTCAATCCAGAGAGAAGCTGGCTGCCAACCGAGCTGCGGTGTTGGAAATTGCTGAGCAACATTATTGCTGGGAAAAACAGGCCAAGAGCGTACAAACCGCCGCTCAGGAAGCCCTGAATAGCTGATCGAAAGCGCAATTGCCCCTCACAACCCTCTTCGAAAGAGATCTATAAAATCAGGCTATCAATATGGTGACATAATCGTTATGATTGTGGGGTTATTTTCCACATAATACCATGCATGCGCGGCGTGCTTTGAGCTCCATTTGACGCTACATCGCTTCCCACCAGGACACCCCTTGGCTATGCGCATTTTCATATCTGCAGACCCTTACCTACCGATTCCTCCCACACTGTATGGGGGCACCGAACGGGTGATCGACTCTCTGGTACGAGGCTTTGCAGCACGTGGCCACTCGGTGGGACTAATGGCGCTGGCTGAATCCACCACCACGCCTGAAACACTCTTTCCGTGGCCAGTACCAGGTATTGACAAAGGATCCCACGCTGGACATCTCAAGAACGCCAAGGCACTTCATAGGGCCGTGCATACCTTCAAGCCGGATGTTCTGCACAGCTTCTCAAGACTACTCTACATGCTGCCCCTGGCCGTAACCTATCGTCGGCTGCCCAAGGTCATGACCTATGAGCGCCAGCCCACACCTAACACGGCACGAAAAAATCTACTTATTCATGGCCACTCCCTGCGCTTTACCGGGTGCAGTGAGGATCTCTGCACCAAAGGCCGCCCTGGCGGAGGCGTTTGGAAGCCAGTACACAACTGCGTGGATATCGACCACTATCGGTTTGGAGCCGAGGTGACCGAGGATGCCCCGCTGGTCTTTCTGAGCCGTGTGGAGCGAATTAAAGGGGTACATACCGCTATTGCCGCCGCCCGCCGAACTGGTCGCCGTCTTCTGATTGCCGGCAACCATGACGAGGAGGGCATCCACGGAGATTATTGGCGTGAAGAGATCGTCCCCCATCTGGACAAAGACGGCATTGAGTATATCGGCCCGGTCAATGATGAACAGAAAAACAAGCTTCTTGGCGAAGCCGCTGCCATGGTGGTTCCCATTGAGTGGGATGAACCGTTCGGGATTGTTTTTGCTGAGGCATTGGCCTGCGGTACACCGATCATCTCTTCGCCGCGCGGCTCCCTGCCGGAGATTGTTCGTCAGGGGGTGGATGGCTTTCTGGTTAACAATTTGGACGAAGCCTGTGACGCCATTCGGAAGCTTCACACCATTGATCGCGCCCAGTGTCGTGCCCGGGCAGAGTCCTGCTTCTCCGAGGATTTCATACTAGACGGCTATATGAATATCTATCTCGAAGCGATTGCCGGTTCCATGGCGTAGCACTGCACATCAGGGAGTAGGATGTTGAAACGGGTTTTGATCGTCTCGCCACACTTCCCTCCACTCAATACACCTGACCATCAACGGGTGCGTTTTTCACTCCCCTATTATAAGGAGTTCGGCTGGCAGGCTCATGTGCTGGCGGTGGATGCAGAACACGGAGATGGTAACTTTGATCCACTCTTGGAAGGGACCATTCCAGCAGATATCGAGGTGACCCGTCTTACGCCGTATCCTCGTCGAATCACACGACGCTTTGGCGTTGGAAATCTTGGCCTCAGGGCGCTTCCGCGCCTCTATCGTACCGGCCTGGAACTGCTGCGTCACGCCGACTTTGATCTGGTCTACTTCTCGACCACCGTGTTTCACGCCATGTCGCTGGGTCCACTTTGGAAAAAAAAGACCGGCATCCCCTATATTATTGATATTCAGGATCCATGGAGAGATCCCCGGCACTTCCAATCACCACGCAAAGAGATCCCAGGCGGTCTCATCAAGTTCTCCCTTGACTACCTGATCAACGGATTTGAGGAGGCTTGGGTCATGCGCCATGTGGATCATGTCATCAGCGTCTCCAGCCACTATATTGACGATCTATGCAAACGCTTCCCACGAATGACCCCCTCCATGGGGACCGACCTGCCGTTTGGAGCCTCGTCTCTGGATTATGAAATGCTTGACAACCTGGAGGTCTCTCAAGAGATTTTTCAACCCGATGATGGTTTTATCCATTGGGTCTACGTAGGGCGGAGCTCCATGGACATGGCCGCTGCACTCCGAACGCTGTTTTGTGCCATCCGTGCGCAACGTCGCAGCTCTCCCCATCGATGGCAGAAGGTCAAACTGCACTTTATTGGCACCAGCTACTCTCCAAAAGGATGTGGGATCAAGAGTGTTGAACCGATCGCAGCTGAATATGGACTGAATGACATGGTGGAAGAACAGACCAACCGTGTGAGTTTTTTCCAAGCCCTAAAGTTACTGGCCGATAGCGACGGTATTCTATTCATCAGTTCGGATGACCCTCGCTATAGCGCATCCAAAGCTTATCCTCTCATACTGGCCAAGAGGCCGCTGCTCTCAGTGATTCATCAGGAAGGTCCTATCAGAGAAATCCTGGAGACGTGTAAAGCCGGTCACATGATCCCCTTTGATCCAAAATCTGATTCGAACCGTCCCAGTACAGCCACACTGGAGACGCTCAACCACTTTTTAGGGGCCAGCGAGAAGGGGGATCTTCCTGCAACGGATTGGGAGGCATTTAAACCCTATACCGCCCATGAGATGACGCGACGCCAGTGCAAAGTATTTGATAAAATTACCAAAAAGTAACAAACAAGACCAACTGGATCACCAGAACGACACCTACTCTTCCACAGCGCGACCTCGGGCGTGCGCAGCGTCATTAAACAGTTCCTGCTGTTTCTAGACAAAGCCTACGAGAGCAACGGCAACCTCTCCCGCGCCTCCCGCTCTCTGGCTCCTCCGGGATACTCCTACCACGGTATCAGTGACTTCGACGTGGGACAGCGGGGTTACGGCCAGTACAACTTTACCGAGCGATTCGTCACCTCCGAGGTGTTCAAGCGGTTGAAGGATCTGGGGTATCTGAAATTGCGTTATCCTAAAGATAACATGTTGGGTGTCCGTTTCGAGCCCTGGCACATCAAGGTGCATAACCGGGCCTGATAGACGATTCGATATTGATTTCAAGGGGGCGACTTGTCGCCCCTTTTTTTGCGCTGGATTCACGCCTTCTCAGGTTTGCTCATACGGTGGTGCTCTCCTCATGGTCTCCCGACTCTCCTGGATCGCACTGGGCACCAACCAGGGTGACTCCATCCCACTCTACCGGCGTGCGGTTGACAGGTTGCGCTCGCATCCGAGCGGTATCCGTCTGATCAAATGCTCCTCCCTCTACCTGACCGAACCGGTCGGTTCGGTTCGTCAACCCTGGTTCGTCAACGGGGTGGTGATGGTGGAGAGTCCCTGGGGTCCGGTCTCCCTGCTGCGCCGATTACACCGGATCGAATCCTCTTTCGGTCGAAATCGACGCCGAGAGGTACGCTGGGGACCGAGACGTCTGGACCTGGATCTTCTCTTCCATGATGATCGTGTTATCTCCTCTAAAAACATTCAGTTACCTCACCCGGAACTGCACAAGAGACGCTTTGTTCTAACCCCTCTCGCCGAGATCTCTCCGCAATTGGTCCACCCTATTATTGGTAAAACAGTTGACAGACTGTTACAATGTGTTGATGATACCGCCACCGTGAAGCGGTTGACTGAGTAGAAAACTTGATGTTCGAAGTACCGAGGGAAATGTGGGACTCGGGCGGAGTTGACTCCTGACTCAAATAGGGAGCAGCTACCGCAACAACAGAGCCTCCATTTGGGACAGGATCGGGAAAAGGGCAAAATGAACCCCTATTATGCCTGGATCGATAGCTGATAATTATCAGTAAAGACCGGGACTTAAGTAAGGATCATGACCATATTGAATATCAGACCGTGGCGTTGTCCACGGCTCTCAACGATGGCCTCTTCTCAACAGAGGTCTCTTAGCCCTGTACGGGTCTCCTACCCCTTGTTGACTGATGATCCGCCCTTTTTCATAGGGGGTGTGTCATGTCTCGTGTAACCCCTCAGATTATCGCCCGGATGAAAGAGACCGGCCACCCAATCGTGTCGGCAACCGCTTACGACTATACCTTCTCTCAGTTGGTGGATCGGGCCGGTATCGATCTGATTCTGGTGGGGGACTCCCTGGGGATGGTGATTCAGGGTCACGATACGACTCTGCCGGTGACCCTGGATCAGATGATCTACCACACCTCGGCCGTGGTTCGGGGAGCCCGGCGGGCCATGGTGGTGTGCGACTTTCCCTTCGGTGTCTGTCAGAGTGCCAAAGAGGTGGTGCTGGCGGCGGCGATTCGTATTTTCAAGGAGAGCCACTGCGACGGGGTCAAGATCGAGGGGGGCGAGAGCGTGGCCGAAACGATCCGTCATCTGACCCGGCAGGGGATTCCCGTGATGGGCCATGTGGGGTTGACCCCGCAGTCGGTTAAAGCTTTCGGCGGTTTCAAGGTACAGGGGCGGGAGGAGTCGGCAGCCCGGCAAATCTTGGCCGATGCCCTGGCGGTGGAGGCGGCGGGGGCGTTTGTGATCGTTCTGGAGGGGATCCCTTCGGATCTGGCTGGCCGGATTACGGAAAAATTGACCATCCCCACCATCGGAATCGGCGCAGGTGGGGCGTGTGACGGGCAGGTTCTGGTTCTATATGACCTGCTGGGTCTGTATGGAGATGTGACGCCCAAATTCGTCAAACGCTACGTGGAAGGGGCCGAAACCGTCGGATCTGCCTTGGAGGAGTACGCCCAAGAGGTTCGAGAGGGACGGTTCCCCGGCCCGGAACACGGTTTTTCGTGAGGGATCGATGAAAATTATCGCTGATCGTCAAACCTTGAATCATTGGATGAACGGTTGCGCCAAGGAGGGGGAGCGGGTCGGTTTCGTCCCGACCATGGGGGCGCTGCATGCGGGACATCTCTCCCTGGTTCGGGAGGCACGGAAGCAGTGTCGGCGGACCATCGTCTCCATTTTCGTCAACCCCACCCAGTTTGGTCCGGGAGAGGATTTCGGTCACTATCCTCGAACTTTCGAGGCGGACCGTGATCTGTTGGAGAAGGCGGGGTGCGATGCGATCTTTCTGCCGGAGGTGGAGACCATCTACCCGCCGGGAGGTCAAACGGTTGTCGCTGTAGAGCCCTTGGGATCGCAACTATGTGGTGCCGCCCGTCCCGGCCATTTTCAGGGGGTGGCGACGGTGGTAATGATTCTTTTCAATCTGGTGCGTCCCCAGGTCGCCTATTTCGGGCTGAAGGATTACCAGCAGTATACCCTGATTCGACAGATGGTTCGGGATCTGGCCATGCCTCTGGAGGTGGTCGGCGTACCCACCGTACGAGAGAGAGACGGTCTGGCTCTCTCCAGTCGTAACCGCTATCTCACCGAGGCGGAGCGATTGCAGGCCAGCGCGCTGTTTCGGGCCATGAACAGGGCTCAAGATCATTATCGGAAAGGGGAGAGCGACCCCCGGCAGTTGGAGCAGTCGGCTCGTGAGGTTCTATTGGAATCCGGTATCGACCGGATAGACTATGTGGCGGTTCGTGAAGCGGAAACGCTCCAGGAGCGGGAGTGTATTGAGACCCCCCCGGTCATCCTGATCGCCGTTCGAGTGGGGAAGGCCCGCTTGATCGACAACATGGTGTTGTCACTCTATTGAATTCTAAAAGGAAGTTTAATGGACTTATCTCTATTGAAATGTAAAATCCACCGTGCCACAGTCACAGACACCGATCTGCATTATGAAGGCTCCTGTGCTATTGATGAGGATCTGTTGGATGCAGCCGGTATGCGGGAGTATGAGGAGATCCACTTGTGGAATGTCACCAACGGGGAGCGATTGACGACCTATGCTATTCGGGGCGAGCGGGGCAGTGGTA
>JADFWT010000046.1 GCA_015233785.1 Magnetococcales bacterium | reverse complement strand
TCGGGAATGGACATCATCGGATCGGACAGTAGATGTGATGATCAACCGATTGCGAAGGAAGCTTGAAGTTGATCCGAAAGATCCCAGAATTCTGCTGACGGTTCATGGCGTTGGGTATCAGCTTAATTTGGATGAGTAAAATTCGGGACACTTTTTTTTAAAAGCTATCCATAGTGTGTTGACGAACCAATTCCCATTTGATACTGTCCCCAGGTGTCGCCGGGGTGGCGGAACTGGTAGACGCACCAGACTCAAAATCTGGCGTTGGCAACAACGTGTCGGTTCGACTCCGACCCTCGGTACCAGAATTTAAAAAAGGGCTTGGCCATAGCGGTCGGGCCTTTTTTTTTGTCCGGAGGGTATCTATTACACGGTGTGTTAGGCGACTCATGCCGATTGAACGTTATTCCGTAGAGGTCCAGTACAGATAAATCGCAAACGTTGTCCCGCTAAACTGTACGGGAATTCGCCGGTATCCATGGTCAATTGAGAGGTGCTTGATCATTGAAAATTGGCGCCATGCCCGATACGCTGAATAGAAAGAGCGCTGGTGCGCAGCACGGCTTTGGCGCAAGGAACCAACCCGCTTGTTCAGTTCCATGGATACCGTGAGATACTTCCATACCATCGTTGGCATCACGCTGTTGAGTCTTCTTATCGGGTGTGCCTCTAGACCTGAGAATATTCCTGCCACCTACGTCTCTCCCAGTCTCTATAAGAGCCTCGACTGCGACCAGATCAGCGCAAAGATGAACCCGATCTCGGAGAGAATCACTCGGCTATATGCTTCTCTGGGCCATAAGGCCGAGGTGGATAGGGCGCAGACGGTGGGTGGGATCTTTTTTATTCCCATCTGGCTGGGGTTGGAGGGGTGGGATGGTCCGGAGGCGGAGGAGCTTGCCCATCTGAAGGGACAGCTCAACGCGCTGAATCAGGTCAGCAACCGGAAACATTGTGCCGCTATTCCGTGGCCTGGAGTGTAGCACGACGGCTCTGAATCCGGCGTCATCCCTATGCGCCAAAATCCACGGTGGAGATTCGTAGCAGCTTGTCTGGATTGTTCTGAGGCGGAAATGTAATCCTGATTTTTTGATAGCAGTGCGCTGGTGTCTGGCTCTCAAAGCGGCGCTGCTCTTTATTCTGCCAATTCGGTTGATTGATCCGCTGATCGACAAGGTGCCATTTGCCGTTCTGCTCCATGCCATCCACCCGCCAGGAGCGGGCCATGAATTGGCTGAAGAGGGGCGCTTGCAGGCCATAGCTGGAGAAGCGGTGGCAGCGGGTCTGTAGATCCAACATCAGGGTGCGTTTTTGGGTCGGCCCTTTTACCTCCCAATAGGTGGCCGGATTTCTGTCGAACGCCAATAGAGGCGGCGCATACTGGTCATCCGGTGTGGCCTGGATGCGAATCAGCGACTGACCGGCCGGCGGTTTGAGAAGGTAAGCGGGCACCGGATCATTCCATCCGTAGTTCTTGCCCTTGATAAAGGTAGGATGAATGGGAATCTGGCTGCCCTGAAATCCGGCCCTCTCCATATCGATAACCCGCACGCCGTAGCTGGGCAGATCCGACAGGTCATACCGCTTGATGTTCGGCCCGGTGACAAACAGGGCGTGGGCTTTATGCAGGGGAGCCTCCATTTCGATGATATAGGGTGTCATCAACCGGTTTCGGTAGAGCCGATACAGCGCAGCCCATGCATAGTCCCCCATGTTATTGGTGGCCCAGTTGGACTCAAAGAGGGCGTCTCTCCGGTCAACGCGTGACCCTGGATTGGGTTCAATAAGCAGCGTCTTGAAGGGCTTGTCCTGCTTGATTTCGATGGCTGGATTATCTTTTTCAAAGTCCGGCCTGTACTGCTCGGTTAACGGTGCCCATGGGAACATGTTATTGAACTCCTGCCTGAGAAAGTGGAGTTCCGTCAAACTGTTAACGGTCATGGTCTCGGCGAGCCGATAACCGAAAATAGTCATGGTGCAGGCGACAACGAATGCCGTGATGATGCGTATTTTTCGATGGGAGCGGGTAACGCGCCCAAACAGGAAGAGCGTCACCACCAATACGACGGCGGAGAATGGCAGAAACACCCGATAGGCGATGATGCCTCCCTGGGCCACCAGATTTGGAGCCGCGCTGGAGATAAGCGCCATCATCACCAGAAGCCGTTTTTTCCAGCCTATCCGATTTTTCCACCATACCCCTTGAGGCTGCCCGAGTCGCCACATCACAACCCACCCCAGTAACAGTGCCCAATAGAAATAGGGCAGGTCGTTGGCCAACAGGCCATCCATACCGAAGATGAAGAAGTCTCGAATCAGAGGTAGTTTGGCAAGAATATCGAGGCTGAGATTGAAGCTGTACTCGGCAGAAAAATAGATTCTATGATCACCGATATAGTCATAGAAATAGGGCAGAAATAGAAATTTATGAATGGCGAAATAGAGCAGCGACACGGCCCCAAAATAGAGAATTTGTTGGAACGTTCGCTTTTGCAACACTTGCCAGGGGAGGTTCTTGGGGAAGAACAGGCGGGTTATGGTGAAGACAATCAACCAAAATGCATTCACAGGATAGATAAACATGGCCATCAGGATGAGGCCGTATCCAGAGATGAAAAGTCGGGTTGCCTGGTGTGTTGAGGGGCTGTCGTGGGCACGATCAATCAGGCTGTAACTCCAGATAGCCATAAGTATGACAATCTGGGTGGAGACGATCATGGGCAGGTTAACAATGGCGAGAAACATGCCCGGCAACAAGAACATGCAGAATGTCAGAAGGCCGGCTTGCTCCAGCGACATGCCCATGCGATACCGAAAAAGTCGCATGGTGAAAATCATCGTCACCATGTGCAAGGCTACGGAGAGGATGCGACCACGGGTAAAGTCATCAAAATCGTGGAGCGTTGCGAAGAACAGGCCGTTTATAAAGGCGTTCAGATAGCGCCCGACATGATAGAGGTGCAGCGACTCATCCCAGCCAAACAGGCAGTTCCAGGTCAGTAGATTAGAGGGAAAATCGGCAAAGCAGGCGGTGTTGTCATAGAGAAGAATTTTGTGTTCATTATACCAGATGTACGGTTCTCTGAGCAGCGGCCAATAGGCCACGGAGAGCAGCATAATCAAGGTTGGATAGACCATCCAAGGTCGAAGAGTGTACCGGCTTTTCATGGGCGAGTATGTGTGCCGTATCATTCTTATTATTATAAGTTTATCACCATTGAGTGATGAATCAGGCATGAATAATTTCATTCTACAATAATCATTTTATCGTCAATCTTCGGGCTCAGCTTAAGAAATATTTCGTTTCTATTTGCCAGAAGGCTCTGTCTATGGCTTCGATGTTGCACCGATTCGCACGCCAGGTGATAATGTCTCTCAGTTCGTTTTAACTTTCAACCCGAGGCCTCGGTCTCTGTTAAAGGTCAAAACCTTATGCATCCTCCATCCAAACAGTTCCATCTGAAACTTCAAAATGGCGAGTTGGAGCCGGACGAAGATCAGGTGGCTCTTCTGCCGGAGCTTGATGTGCTGGCGGCTGCCATGAAGTGGCCGGTAGAGCGGGTCACCGATCCACGTGTGGCACGGGGGCGGGTTGAGGTGTGGCGGCGGCAGAATAAGGAGCCCATACCGCGTGGGATATATCTTTTCGGTGCGGTGGGGCGGGGTAAATCGATGTTGATGGAGTTGGTGTTCAAGGCCGCCCCCATCAAAGAGAAACGGCGGGTTCATTTTCACCCCTTTGTTCAGGAGATTCACCAGCGCATCAAGGCGTCCAAACCGCGTCCCGGCGTTGATATGATGCTCGGCATTGCCAGCGATATCTCAGCGGAGGCGCGACTGCTCTGTTTTGATGAGTTTTATATTACCGATATTGCTGATGCGGTGATGCTGGGTCGGCTTCTGGAGGCGCTTTTCAAGTGTGGGGTTACTCTTTGCGCTACCAGCAACTGGGGACCGGATGAGCTATTCCAAGGTGGTATTAACCGCAACTCCATATTGCCGCTGTTAGAGATTATCAAGAAGAATACCCGGTCGCTGGATTTGGTACATGGGGCCGATTGGCGGCGTCAAAGGGATGCCGATATTCAGGCCCAGAGTCACTCAGCTGCCGAGCTGTTTACCTGCCTCACCAACCAGACACCCAAAGCCAAAACCATGCAGTTGCACAACGCACAGGTAGAGGCTCAGGGCAGCGCATCTACCGTCCACTGGTTCCACTTTCGGGATCTGTGCGCACAAAATCTGGGCAGCGAAGAGTATATGGCTCTCTGCGAAAACAGCACGGCATTGATGCTCTCCGATGTACCCTTTCTGGAGCCGGACATGTCCGATGCCGCCCTGCGTCTGGTACTGCTGGTGGATCTGCTTTACGAGGCCGGTATTGCTCTGAGATTTTTCAGTGACATCAATATGGATAAGCTCTGTCCAGAAGGGGAGGCCGCGGAGGCGTATAAGCGCACTGCATCGCGGATTTATGGGCTGGCGATGCTGGATCTACCCTGTAGTTGCGGCCAACATCCAGGCGAATAGGGCTGTTGCCCATGCATGCGGGCCTCTTGTTAGTAGAGTGGTCTTTATGTTGCATCATGGACTCTTTTGCAAGATTTGAATATGCCCCGACCCTGAGAGTCTGCCATGGAAACCGCCGAGCGTCCTGCCACCGCCAAGCCTGAGATCACCGCCAATCTGGAGGTGGTCAACGGCTGTAATATCGAATGCCAGATGTGTCAGCAGCACGACCCCATCAAGAAACTCCAGTGGACCCCCCACGAGCAAGTGAAGAAAATTTTGCCGGATCTGGCGCATGCCGATCATATCTATATGGGCAACGGTAGTGAGCACCTGATTCATCCCGAGTGGGAAGCGATTATGAGCGATCTCACTCGGCTGGTTCCCAAGGTGGGCATCAACACCAACGCCAAGATGATTCGCAGTCTCGACTTCGCCAAGCGGCTGGTAGGTGTGGGGCTGGATGTGATTCAGATCTCTATTGATGGCGTCACGGATGAGACCGTCAGTCGAGTGCGTAAGGGGATTACCTTTACTGAGATTGCGCGGGCCATCGACTGGATCCAGGAGGCCAAGATTCAACTTGGGGTAGAGAAGCCGACCCTGCAAGCCAATGCCGTGGCCATGCGTTCCAACCTTCATGAGATGGCGCCTCTGGCCCGTTTTCTGGCTGAAAAAAGGATGGCGCAGTTTCGCATTGGATTTCTACAGGTGCGCTCTGCTGATTCAATCCTGGCACCTCAGTCGCTAATCTACGCCAAGGAGGAAGCGCTACAGATGCTGGTGGATGTGGAGGCGGCGGCTGACGGAGATGATATGGAGCTGGATCTAAGTCTGTTTCGTCCCGACAACCGGACCCTGACTCGTGCGACCTGCGACGCTTTTCGCAAGATCGTCAATATCTCCTTTGATGGCGTCAGCGGCACCTGCTGGCACAATTTCAACTTCGGCAATATTTACCAGCAGCCCATCGTGGAGCCATTCCGCATGGGAGAGCATCTACCGTTTGTCACCCAGCATATTCGTGATAACCCCCAAATGTGTGAGAAATGTACCTACTGCGATGTGATGGATCTGGACACCATCAGCGACCATTTTGGCCAGCGAGCGGTCTTCTCCTATTCGGATGCCTTTCTGGAGAAGTCGGTTCACTTTGTTCAAAAAGGCGGCTCGCCGGAGGCGTTTTTTAAGGTTGCTCCGCCGTTTCGTGCCCATGAGATCGCCGCCAATACCATCGTAGAGAACGACCCCGGTGTGGTGCGGATTATCGACTTTTCCAAGAAACGTTACCGTTTTCATAGTTTTGACGAACCTCAGGGCCCATTTAGCTGTCTCAATCTCAAGGTTCCGCCGGATCCCTGGCAGCGCTTCTTCTATGATGATGTGGTGCCTTTCACCTGGAGTCGTCGTTTTGCGCCGGGGGCGGTGGTGTTTGATTTTGGTGCGGATGCGGAGATATTTTCACCTTTCATCGCTATTTATGGTGATGCTCGGGTCTACACCTTTCATGAAGATCCAGAGGTTGCACTGCCCACCTTCACCAATATTCAGTATAATCGGGCGGTCTACCCCAGGCGTAAATGGGAGGTGATGCTTCTGCCGCTCAAGATTGGTGAACACCCACCAACCCGTAAGATTGAGCCGCAGCCGGAGCTGCTTAAATCCGTGGTGATTCGGGCCAGCAAGCGAACATTCTTTTTAGAGCCTGAGGTATTCACATCATTCATTCCCCAGCGGGACTACTCGTTGACTGAACTGGTGGCCGGAGAGGTTTTGCCGATTCCCAACTATCTTCGTTTGGGTTCCGGGGTGAATGCTCTGGCGATTCTAAAAGGCGTGGCCCCGCTGCTGATGAACGGCGTCATTCAGGAGGTGCTTTATACGGCACCATTCGGGGATTCCGTGGCCGATCCGGCTATTGTCGAGTTGATGAGGGTTTGCGGCATGGTGCCGATGTTCTCCGACGGTGGACACACCATCTTTGGTCGCAACGCCCCACCGGCGTCCGAGTGCATCAACTGAGTGAGACCCCCATGATGCGGTTGGCTGCATAAGGCATTGGAAAAAAGACTCAAAGAGACACTGAGAAAAAATCTTCAGGTGCTGCGGGTATTTCACCCGGCGCTGCATGGTCGTCTATCGTCCTATGCGGGGGATTCAAGCTATCGTCTCTCTTTCTCTGAGGGAGGTGGAGAGAAGCGGCTGCTGGTGCGATTTAGCAATGGGGTGGTCCACAAGCTGCCGGATCAAGAACGAGTGCGCGCTTTTTGTGATGAACTCACCAGGTCGTCCACCTCCCGAACGGTCCCGTTGTTGATGGGGTTGGGAAGTGGGATGGAGCTTCTCCATCTCTATCGTCGAACCCACCATCCAGACACCAGTATCAGAAGCCGGAAGGTGCCGCTCTATGTGGTGGAGCGTGATCTCTCCCTGTTTCACCTCGCCCTGATGCTGCACGATCTTCGAGATCTCTTGTTTGAACCTCGGGTGGCCTTCTTTGTTGGGGATGGTTGCTATGCGGCGTGTCTTGAACACTTGAGTCGGACAGATGTTCAACGTCCGGATCGGGTCTACACGCCACACACCGATCCGTTGGAAGAGGGTCGTGCATTCTTGGTTTTACTTCAGGATACCTTCCAGCAAGTTCAGAGTCGCCATCAGGGGCGGCTCCAGGCGCTGCATCATCACTATCGGCAGCGGTCCGATGAGGCGTGGCGGGATCTGTATGATGGATCAGCCCGTCGTCCACTGCGGGTGATGGGGCTCACCTGTCGCTTCTCCACCTATGTGCAATTCTGCATGCGCGATCTGTTGAGCGGCTTTCGCAAGCTCGGCTGTGCAACCGCCTTGATTCGGGAAGAGGAGGATTTTCACCAGCTCAACGCCTATGGATTTGTGCAGGCGTTGCATGACTTCAAGCCCGATCTGTTCATCCTCATCGACCATCTGCGTTGGGAATATCGTGGATTGCTGCCGGAGGCTTTGCCGGTGGTGTCTTGGATTCAGGATCTGCTGGATAATGTTGTGGATGAAACGGAGGGGCCTTTGACGCAGAGAGATGTCATCTTCTCGTTTTCCAAGGCTTGGATTGATAACGGTATCTTCTCCATACCCATGTATCGCAACCACACCATCGGGTTGCTGGGAGTAGGGATCAATACCGATGTCTACCATCCTCTTCCGGGCGTGGAGAAGGATATTGATGTCCTGGTAGTTAGCCATCTTCTTGAGCCGGAAATTACTTTATGGCCGTTACGGGTAGGGGCTGCACTGGAGGTGCTGAATGGTTCAGAAGAGGCACTGATCAAACAAGGCGTTCTGAGCCTGGAGCAGTTGGTACGACTCTACCGGGAGATCATCCGCCGTATGGCGCAGTGGGATCTGGATCAGATGCTGCGAATGTTGCTGGCCAGGAAGTATAAACAGGACCAGCTTCGGGTCATCTTTGATGAAGCAGGCCTCGGGGAGATCTCTGAGGCGCTGCTGACGCTCTTTCCTTGTGATGTCAAAGGGCGTATGGAGTGGGAGTTGTTGACCGCTCTAAAGATGTACCCCGTTCGCCATCTGATGAACAGCGGGATTGACGTTCATGTTTATGGGCGCAACTGGGACCAATATCCCGGTCTGGAACGTGTGGCCAAGGGGACGGCCAACAATGGGGCAGCGCTTAACATGCTGACCAATCGCGCCCGAATCTGCTTACAAAACAGTCCCGGAACCTCCCTGCATATGCGGGCTCTGGAGGTTATGGGTGCGGGGGCTTTTATGATTGGCAAGCGCGTTCCCAGGTTGCTTGATAATCATCCCATCAGCGACTACTTCAGCGAGGAGGACGGCGAACTGGTTCTGTTTGATACCCCGGATGAGTTGCTGCATCTGGTGCAGCACTATCTTGGGGATGCGGCGGCACGGCGTCGGGTAGCTAAGGTCGCCTATGAGAAGGTGGTGACGCTCTTCAGCTACAGACACATTGCCAACCGAATGCTGGAGGCGGTTCGTGACGCCACCGGCCTTGGGGGTTCAGGCGAGGCGGGCGGCCTTAAATAGTTTTTCCAGATCCTGCCGTACCGAGTCGTGGGTATACTCATCCTCTGGGTGGGCCTTTTGACCCGGCTGTTGAAAGTGGGGACGTTCATCGAACATCTCTCCCCATTTAACATCCACTTGCCGTGTAAACTCATGCAGTGCTGCCGGATTCTCCAAGAGCGGCTGAATAATCTCCATCAACGCCCTCTGGGGCTGCTCCAAGTGCGCTTCAGCGATGGCGGCTTGGGCCTTGATGCGCCGTTTCAGAAGTGCCTTTAATGCCCCGGATGAATCCCTGAGATGCTGCTCCATCCACTGAATGGTGGACATCACTGCCTGTTCTCGTCTGGGGATTGGCGAGGCCCCTTTCATGGCACCGCCAGCCGAACGGCCTATGGCACCAGCCATGCTGAATTTCTGCTTTTCGCGCAGTTCACGCGCAATCGCTTCGTCATCTTCCCGGTGGGACATGGCGCTCTCCTAGGAACGTCGGCGTTGTGGATGGTGGGTGCCATAGACTCAATCGAAGATATCTTCCACCGTGTTCCAGGCTTTCTTCAAGAAGCCTTTGGTCTTTTTCTTGACCTGTTTTTGGACTTTGTTCTTAACGCGTTTTTCCTTGGCGGCTTTTTCGGCTTTGCGCTTTTTTTTCCTTGTCGATTTGCCATCGGGGAACTCGGCGATTTTCATGGCCTGTTTGATTAATTTATCCTCTTTATTATTCTTTTTCCCCATGGCTTAACGCTCCTGCGTGGTGGATTTTCGGGTGATCTAGGTCACGATGCATAGGACCATTATAGCGACGATTGCCCGCGGGAGGCAATTGTATGGGCTTTGATCTTTGGTCAGGATGCTGACGGTTTTGGCTTCGGGATAAAGTGGGGGCAGCTATCCTTCTCCCGGTGCTCTTCGTTGTAGGTATCCCGGCACTGTTTCCACTCCAGACACTGTTCTGCATCCGGACAGAGGGTCCCCACCCGTTTGCGCCCCGGATGAGAGGGTGGATGTCGGTCCACAAAAGGCGGGTAACGTTTGTAGCGGCTCATCGGACCATGTGGAAGGCTCTCGGAAGAATAGGTAGATGTATTGAACAGAATAGTGAAGGATCATTGATTTGTCGATTCTGGATTGATTATATTTCTGTACTTATGGGGTATATCTCTGGCTGTCAATGTTGATGGGAGCCTACGGACGTGATCGTTCCAGATCATTGCTCCCCTGTCGCCAGGATATCGAGTCCCCCTCCCTTCATCTTATCAGTCAGGTTGAAAGCATCATGTCCATCTTGAGAAATCTAAGCATCCAATACAAGTTATGGGTGGTGATCGGGCTGTCGGTGGCCGGTCTTCTGGTCACAGGGGCCATGGCCGCCTTTTCAGAGCGTTCTCTCCTTATGGAGGATCGGCAGGCCATGACCCGCAATCTGGTGGATAGTGCCTTTGGCATTCTTGAGCACTACCATGAGCAGCAACGTTCAGGGTTGATGGACGCCGCCATGGCCCAGGAGAGCGCCAAGTCGGTTATTCGGAGGTTGCGTTACCAGGAGCAAGATTACTTCTGGATCAATGACGACACGCCTACCATGGTGATGCATCCCATGAAGCCGCATTTAGAGGGGAAGAACCTCTCCGAGAGCGTGGATAAGGAGGGCAAGCATCTGTTTGTGGCCTTTGTGGATACCGTGAAGCGGGATGGGGCAGGCTTTGTGGATTACTACTGGTCCAAGCCGGGCCACGGGGAGAAGGGGGTTCCCAAGCTCTCCTATGTGCGAGGATTTAAGCCGTGGGGTTGGGTGATTGGAACGGGCATCTATATTGATGATGTGGACGCTGCTTTTCGTGCCTCACTGCTGCGGTTGCTGTTGGGGGTTGGGGTGATTGGCGGCGCACTGGTTGCTGTCTCGCTGGTGATCGCCGGGTGGATCTCCAAGCCGTTGGTTGAGATCGCCCATGCGGCGGATGCGGTTGCAGAGGGTGATCTTACTGTTGAGATTCACGTGGATCAGGAGGATGAGATCGGTAGCTTGGCCGATGCCATGCGCGATATGGTGGCCCATCTGCACCGGCTCATCGAAGGGGTGACCGATAACGGGGCAGCTCTGCGGCAAGGAGCCGATGGTATGAAGGTGGTGTCGGAACGTCTGGAGGGCAAGGCGATACAGATGAAAGAGATTGCCGAGACCAGCCAGCACGCCACCAACGAGATGAGTCAGGGGATGGCAGAGATCTCCAGCGCCGCCGAGCAGGCCAATGCTAATATGCGGGAGATGACCGCAGCGGCTGAGCAGACCAACAGCAACATGTACACCATCGCTTCTGCCGCTGAGCAGGCCAACGCCAATCTGAGTGCCGTAGCAGCAGCCTCCGAGCAGGCCAGTACCAGTATGGACCTGGTGCGTAGTTCAGCCGGGCGAACCGGGGATAATGTTTCTGGAGCAGCTTCTGCTGTGGAGCAGGTAACCAGCACGCTGGCGGAGATTCGGACGCTCTGTGAGGATGCTTCTCAGCAGGCCACAACGGCCAACAGCCATGCCCGTGATAGTGGTGAGGTGATGCAGGAGTTGATCCCGGCAGCTCAGGAGATCAGTCATTCTGTGCAGGTGATTCATCACATTGCCGAGCAGACCAATATGCTGGCTCTTAATGCAGCCATTGAGGCCGCTGGAGCCGGTGAGGCGGGTAAGGGGTTTGCCGTGGTGGCCGGTGAGGTGAAAGAGCTGGCCCGTCAGACCGGTGATGCCACCCGCATGATCGATCAAACTGCCGGGGATATCCATGCCAAGGCGGCAGCGGCGGCTCAGCGCACCGAAGAGGTGATGGAGATTGTCGGTGAGCTGCATAATGCCAACGACTCTATCTTGCTGGCGGTCAAGGAGCAGAGCGGGGCCATGAGTCAGATCTCCGATTCCATGACCGAGGTCTCCAGCGAGACGGAAGAGGTGGTGCGTCGGGTGGTGGAGTCGGCCCAGGGGATTGAGGAGGTGAATCGCAACATCAGCGAAATCTCTTTGGGAATTGCCGAAGTGACCCGTAGCGTCAGCGAGGCCTCGGTAGGGGTTGGTCAGGTGGCCACCAATATCAAGGAGAGCACCGAAGGCAATAATCTGATCACCGCCAATATTTCCCAGGCAGCGCAGCAGTCGGAGGATGTCAACCGCTCTATGACCATCGTGCAGGAGAGCAGTGGTGAGATCACCGAAATGAGTGGTGAGGTTAATGAAGCCGTGAAAGATATGACCAACATCTCCAGCCAGTTGGCAGAGGCGATCTCCCGCTTCAAGGTGTAAGAATACAAGGCGCAAAATAAGCAAAAAAAGAGAGGCCGGTCACATGATGTGATCGGCCCCTCTTTTTTGTATTCGCATCCAATCTTTACGCTGCGGCGGCGGTATCCTGCTGCTCACGGGCAATGATCTCTTTTTGGAGGCGGCGCATGGTGGCGTTGAGCTTTTCGGGCTCAATAAGTTTCAGGTAGCGGTCGATACCACCTGCCTTATCGACGCTGCGTAGCGTCCGAGTAGTGATGGTGACGCGGATGCTGCGGTTCAGCACGGTGCTGAAGAGCATCTTGGTCTGGATATTGGGCATCCATTTCCGTTTGGTCTTACGTTGGGAATGGGATACCTTGTTACCGCTCTGGGGCGCTTTTCCCCCGAGTGTCAATTTGCGGGCCACGATCCAATCTCCTTAGCCGGGAACGGCTTCCGAATTAAAAAATGCACAGCATAGCCACATTCGGTAATGGCTGCAAGGCATCGATGTGTGATATATCTATAAATTGTTAATTTGAGACGATGCCGAAATAGCGCGGTTCGTCCTCTGATGTGGCGGTGTGAGGGGCTTCATGGGCGAGATTAATCCCAAAAAAAGCATGGCAATTTTGATTCAGGACCATCCAGCGTTGGGGCGGATCCTGGCCACCAAGAATATCAACTGCAGCGACTGTCTCGCCTCCCAGGTTGAGACCCTGGAAGATGTGGTCCGCATGTACCATCTAGACCTGAAAGAGCTTATGGATCAGGTGCGCGAGGCCGAAAAGCTATAAATCGGGTGACATCGGGCCTTGATTCCCTATTGGCGAAGGGTGGGGCAGGGATCACATCAAAAGAGGGGTTCGCAGCGAGCGCGAGCCAGTCGAGATTGAATATGGCGGATCATCATCACATGAAGGCAAAGCGAGTCATTGGCTGGGTGGCAACACTGCTGCTCTCGGGGCTGTTGGCGTCCTGTTCGGGTTCTCCTGGACATGCGCCTGCGCCGGTGGATAAAAGCAGCGCCAATGCCGATGTCGTCACCGAGAACGACGATGCCGTTGAGCGTGATGCAGCAACACGGCAAGTGACCTCCAGCGCCGAGTTGACCCTGGCCAAAGATGATGAAAACCAGCTGCAAAGGGCGGTGTACTACTACCTGCTTGGACGTATGTTCCTGGATGATCACCAGTGGAACTTGGCCGAAGAGCTGTTCAGCCGTGCGGTGGAGGCCGACCCCACGGCAGTGAAACCCCGTCTGGGTGTTGCGCAACTGGCCACCCAGCGTGGTGATCTGCGCAAAGCCGCCCGTTACACCGCTGCAGCTCTGGAGCAGGAGCCGAAGCACAAAAAAGCTCGGATTCTTCTGGCTGGGGTTCTGGCCGCCCTCAAAGAGTATGATCAGGCCATCCGTCACTATGAGATCTTGCTGAAACAGGATCCCGATCACACTCAGAGCCGCTTTCTGTTGGCGCAAATCTATGGCCGCAAGGGTAAAATCAAAAAGGTACGCAAGACGCTGGCTCCCATCATGAAGGATCCCGACAGGGCGTGGCGGGCGCATCTGGCACTAGGGCGCGCCATGATTGTCAGCAAGAATATCAAGGGGGCGCTGAAGCCGTTTCGCAAAGCCAGTAAGCTGGCTCCTGATGAGCTGGAGACGGTGTTGGCGTTGGGCTCGGTGTTGCAGCTCCTGGAGAAGCCTAACGACGCCAAAAAGGTCTACAAAGCTTACCTGAAGCTCAACCCGGAGAGCACCACCATCCATAGTCGTTTGGGGCGCTTGCTGCTGACTCAGGATGATCGCAAGGCGGCTCTGGCAGAGTTTGAAACCATCACCCGTTTGGCCCCGGATAGCGTCCAGGCCCGCATGACGACCGCGCTGATTGAGCTGAGTGACGGTAACTTTGAAAAGGCGCTTCAGGATCTGCGGTTGCTGGAGGTGATGCACCCGGATCATCCGGTGGTGAGTTACTATCTAGGGCAGGCCCTTGAGGCGTTGGATCGCGCCGATGAGGCGATCAAAGCATATGAGAAGGCCACTGAGCGTCAGAGTTTCTATGGCGAGGCGCAGCTCCGCATCTCTTTTTTGGAGGCGGAGAAAGGCAAGATGGATCAGGCTATTCAGCGTCTTAAGAGGTTGGAGAAGCTTCAGCCAAAATGGCCTGAGTTGTATCTGGCGCAAAGTTTTTTGATGCTTCAGGAGAAGAATTTTAAAGAGGTCGTAGAGGTAGCCACCCGGGGCTTGGCTGTCAAGCCTCTTAAGGAGCGACTCTATTTCAACCGGGCCATGGCCTACGACAAGCTTAACCGCTGGCCGGATGCGGAGGCCGATCTTCGTGCTTATTTGGCGCGCAGTCCTAACGACGCACATGCGCTCAACTATTTGGGTTACACCTGGGCCGATCGCAACGAGAATCTTCAGGAGTCCTATAAGCTGCTGAAGCGGGCCACCAAGCTTGCCCCGGATGACGGTTTTATTGTCGATAGTCTGGGTTGGGTACTGTTTCGTCTGAAGCGTCTGGATGAGTCGCTGAAGATCATCAATCGGGCGGTCAAGATGGAGCCGAAGGATCCCACCGTCAATGAGCACCTGGGTGATATTCTCCAGGCGCTGGGCCGCACCCGTGAGGCGCTGAAGGCTTGGAAGAAAGCGCTGGGTTTGGACACCAAGAACGCCATGTTGCTGAAGAAAATCCAGCGTTATGATGCTGGTTTCGGGGCCGCTCCCGCAGCAAGCGGCACCCCTGTCAAATAAGTCACGCCATTGTTTTTGCATACCACGACCAAATGGATCCAACCCAACAATGGGGGTGTTCAGGGGGCCTGTTCTCGTCCTCTGGCGAACGTGGATCGATGCCCTTTTGGTGGGGTGGGGACAAAATCTCCAATCTTCCTGTTGCTGTGTGTCTGTTTGTGGCTGACAGCCTGCTCCACAGCTCCCGTAGAGAAGGCCCCTCCTGCTGCGCCTGTTGACATTCCCAAGGTGATGGCCCGTTTTGAGGCGCATCAGGCCCAATTGGGGCAGAGATTGCGCTATTGGCGTGCTGAAGGCGTTTTGGATCTTGAGACCGAGCGTGAAAGTCGACGCAACCGCATGGAGTTGGCCGGAGATCGGCGCAACACACTGCGTATGCGTATCTACGGCCCCATGCGCCAACCGGCGGTAGAGCTGTGGATGGGGCGTGGCACATTGCGACTTCTGGATCTGGACCGGCGGCAGAACCATGAACTTCCCGCCAACGCTCAGGGTTTGGCCCAGTTGATTGGCATTCCCATTGAGCCGGCCCGTCTGGTGGATTTTCTATTGGGGTATGTAGGCGCTGTTGCGGTTGCGCCTCAAAATTTGAACGCCGTACCCACGGCTTCGGAGACGTTGGCTATTGATCCTGTGAGTGCGCATCTCAACGTCCGGCGTGGGGTGGTGGATGGTACGGTACGCTATGAGGCCAGCTATCAGTGGGCGGATCTCCCGCCAAGCGAATCCAGGTCGAGCCAAGTGTCGGAAGCCAAACAGTCTGCGTCAAAGAAGAACACCTCTATACCCAAGCGGGCGTCTTCTGCGAAGCCTGAGTCGGTGAAGTTGCCGGATGGCATGATGCTGCCGCCGGGATTTGAGCTGGCGTTGGCGCTCCCGGCCCCTCCCAGGCTACCCACAACGCCCACAAAGGCGGTTCAGAAGGCCAAGGTTATTCCAAATCCACAGATGCCCAGCCGTCTGCTGCTGCGTTGGTGGGAGAAGGAGCGTGGCACCTCCTCATGGGCGGATGACGATAACCGCATTGAGTTGATCATGGAGCGATGGAGCCATCCTTCCCGTCATCCGGCGCTCTGGAAAGGGCCCCCGTTTGGGTTTCGCACTGTGGATAGCGCTGGAGAGGTGGTGCCATGACCCGCGTGTATCGTTTTTCAGCGCCTGCCAAGATCAATTTGCGCCTGAAGGTGGTGGGGCGTCGGGATGATGGTTATCACCTGTTGCAGACGGTGATGGTGTTTTTTCCGCTCTATGATCGTCTCACCTTTGAACATCTGGATGCCGGGCTTCTGGAGTTGGTGTGCCGCCCGGAGGTGACCTGTGCCCCGGAGCAGAATCTGGTCTACCGGGCAGCCGCGCTGCTGAAAGAGCGTGGAGGGGTTGGTCATGGGATACGTATTGTGCTGGAGAAGGGGATTCCCGATGCCGCCGGGCTTGGGGGTGGTTCCTCGGATGCTGCGACAACATTGATGGCGCTCAATAAGATCTGGAAGTGTGGCCTGGATCAGGATCAGCTTGCGGCATTGGGGTTGAAGTTGGGGGCCGATGTACCTTTTTTTATTGGTTGCCGGAGCGCCCTTGCCGAAGGGATTGGCGAGCGTCTTACCCTATGGAACGACCCGCCGGTGACCTCGTTGGTGCTGGTCAATCCCGGTGTGCCGCTTTCCACGGCGAAGGTCTTTAAGAAATTATCGAGGGAATTGACAAATACCTCCTCCCTGATTAGCATGCCACACGCATGGAAAACGCAGCCGCAGTTGGCGTTTCTTGAGAATGACCTGGAGCCGTCGGCGATTACGCTGGCGCCGCAGGTGGATCAAGCGCTTACGGCGCTTCGTCAGGTGGGTGCCGTGAAGGCGGTAATGTCCGGCAGTGGGGCATCGGTCTTTGGGGTTTTTGAGGGGGATGCGGCGGCCCGCACGGCAGCCAATGCTCTTCGGGCGCGTCAGCCGGAATGGCTGGTGAAGGCAGATCAAGCTTTTCATCGTCACCCTTTCCAGAAGGAGTGGCGCAGCATCTGACTCCATGTTATTATGCCCCGTTTTAGGCTTAATGGGCGGTAGATCAACTGGCAGATCATCAGATTTTGATTCTGAGGGTTGAAGGTTCGAGTCCTTCCCGCCCAGCCATTTTTCTCTCAATTCCACACCACCCTTACGCGCGCGTCACGATAGATACGATGTCCATTCAACGGATCAAGATCTTTTCCGGCACATCCAATCCACTGCTGGCTGAACGCATCGCCAGCTACCTCTCCACGTCGCTGGGCAGTGTGACCGTCAAGCGTTTTTCCGATGGCGAAATTTTTGTCCAGGTGGATGAGAATGTACGTGGGCGGGATGTGTTTATCGTTCAATCCACCTCGGCCCCGGCCAACGACCATCTGATGGAGTTGATGGTGATGGTGGATGCCCTGCGTCGGGCCTCTGCGGGACGTATTACCGCTGTGGTGCCCTACTTCGGTTATGCACGCCAGGATCGCAAAGAGATGAGCCGTACGGCGATCTCCGCCAAGCTGGTGGCCGATCTGCTGGAGGTGACTCGAGTGGGTCGTGTGTTGACCATGGATCTGCACTCCGGTCAGATTCAGGGCTTTTTCAATATCCCGGTGGACAATATCTACGCTACGCCGGTGCTGCTTGAGGCGATCCGTTCCAAGAAGCTGGAGAACGGTGTGGTGGTCTCTCCCGATGTGGGGGGTGTGGTGCGGGCACGATCCTATGCCAAGCGGCTCAATATGGATCTGGCCATTATTGATAAGCGCCGCCCAGCCGCCAATGTCGCCGAAGTGCATCACATCATTGGCGACGTGAAGGGCAAAGAGTGTCTGATTGTTGATGATATGGTGGACACTGCTGGTACTTTGTGCAAAGCCGCTGACAAGCTGGTGGAGCAGGGTGCCAAGTCGGTATTGGCGGCTTGTTCGCATCCGGTGCTCTCTGGTCCGGCCATCAAGCGCATTGAAGAGTCGGCGCTCTCCGGGCTCTTGGTCTCGGATACCATTCAGCTCACGAAGCACGCCGCAGCCTGCAGCAAGGTGGAGGTCCATTCCGTCTCCAATCTGCTGGGCGAAGCGATCCGTCGCATCGCAGATGAAGAGTCACTCAGCACGTTATTTGTTTAGATTTTTTGTAGATAGGCATATCAAGGCGCGCCGGTCGATCATCCGGCGGCCCGAAACAACTGAAAACGAGGATGTAAAATCATGGCAACCATTACCGCCTTGACCCGCACAGAGACCGGCAAGGGAGCCAATCGTCGGCTGCGCGCCGAAGGACGTATTCCTGCCATTCTCTACGGTGGAGGTCAGGACAACCGGATTCTTTCGGTAGAGAAGCGTCAGTGGATGAAAGCGATTGAGACCGAAGGCGGCAAGTTGCGCTCCCGTCCGCAGAATATGGTGATTGATGACCGCACGTGGGGCCGCGCTGTACTGCTCTGGGAGCAGCAGCTTCACCCCGTTAGCGGTGATCCGGTCCATATCGACTTTTTGCGTTTCGATCCCAATCAGGAGGTTGAGGTCGAGGTTCCGATTATCGTCAATGGCGAAGAGGAGTGCCCTGGCGTCAAGATCGGCGGTGTGGTCTCTCTGGTTCGGCGCGAGATCGAAGTCAACTGCCGCGCTGGCGATATTCCTGACTCTATTACCATCTCGGTGGCAGAGCTGGAGATCGGCGACTCTATCCATATTGAAGATATCGAGCTGCCCAAGGGTGTTGAAGTTAACACCGATGTAAACTTCACGATCTGCGCCGTGGTCGGCGTCAAGACCGAGGAGCAAGAGCAGGCCGAGATGGAAGCTGCTGAAGCCGCCGCTGCTGAGGCCGCCGCTGCTGCTGAAGCTGAAGACACAGAAGAATAATCGCCAGTACGGTGGTTAAACTGCTGGTCGGACTGGGCAATCCGGGGGAGAAATACCACCGGACGCGCCACAACCTTGGACGGGATGTGCTGGAGAAGATCGTCGGCGACTATTCGCTGTCGAGAGGCTCCAGCCGTTTCAAAGGGCATTTTGCGTGGACGCTATCGTGTTCGGGTGGCAAAAAGTGGCGAGTTGGCACTGCGTCAGGTTGAAAAAACGCCGCTGCCAGATCTTATTTTGTTGGATATCATGATGCCCGGTTTGGATGGCTACCAAGTCTGTGAGCGGCTAAAGGCCAATGAAAAAACGCGCAGCATTCCCGTTATTTTTGTCACCGCTATGACCCAGGTAGAGGACGAAATTAAGGGCTTTAATCTGGGAGCAGTGGATTATATAACCAAACCATTTAGTCCGCCCGTTGTGCT
>JADFWT010000045.1 GCA_015233785.1 Magnetococcales bacterium | reverse complement strand
CTATAAGGGGGGTGAGGGCCAAGAGCTGACGGCAGATCACCAGGATGCGCTGTTTCTGGCGGTGGATGATGAACTGGCCCAGCGGATTGAGCAGGAGGCCAAAGGGCATGCACTGAGCTGTCATCGTTATGATGACCTGGGATCGTTACGGGATGCTGTACGCCAGGCGTTTCCACGAGGCGTGATTCTCGATCTGGCCAATATTCAGGAAGAGTTTCCAAAGCCTCTTGTTTTCTCTGGGAAGTATACCCATTGGCAGGCCCCGGTTCCGGTGGTGGCTATCGCCGAGCAGGAGTGTCTGGAGCGACGCCTGCAGGCGGTTCGCATGGGCAATACTCACTTTTTGCCGCAACCGATTGATGTTCCCCAGATGGTGCGCAAGCTGGCTCGCACTCGGCCTCGAAGGCGTAAAGGCGGGGCATTCCGTGCCGTGGTGTTGGATGATGATGGGCTGCTCTCGAAGCTCTATCAGTCGATTCTGGAAGAGGCCGGGGTGGCGGCCCATGCCTTGGATTCTCCTTCAAGATTGATTCACACCCTGGAGAGGGTCAAGCCGGATCTGCTGGTGTTGGACCTGCATATGCCGGCGTGCAATGGCATTGAGCTGGCCGCCATTGTCCATCAGCACCCCACCTTTGCCAACCTGCCGATTCTGTTTCTCTCCGCTGCCCAGAATCTGGGTCGGCGGCTTAGTGATCGCAATCTGGCCCATGAGGATTACCTGATCAAGCCGGTCCATCCGGCCACGTTTGCCTACACGGTATTGGGCCGTATCGAGCGTACACGCTCCCGTAGTCGGGATCGCGATCTGTTGCGGACGGTGATGCAGGAGTTGGAGAATACCCAGTTTGCCCTTAATCAACACGGCATTGTCAGCAGCAGCGACGTCTCCGGGCGTATCACCTTCGTCAACGATAAATTCTGCCAGGTGACCGGCTACTCTCAAGAGGAGTTGATTGGCCAACATCATCGTATTCTCAACTCCGGTCACCATCCCACGGAGTTTTTTGAGGAGATGTGGCAGACCATTGCCAATGGACGTGCATGGCACGGCGTCATCTGTAATCGCCGCAAAGATGGTGAACAGGTGTGGTTGGCTTCCACCATCATCCCTTTTCTGGGGGACAAAGGGCAGCCTATCGAATATCTGTCGATCCGCACCGATATCACCGCCCAGAGGGAGGCGGAGGGGCGGACCCGGAGTATGGCGATTTTCTCCGATATGAACCCAACGCCGGTCATGCGGCTGGATGAGCGGGGCAATATTCTGGAGGCCAACATTGCCGCTCAGACGATATTAGGGGTTGGGGAAGGAGAGCCCAGTGCCTGGTTGATGATGCCCGGTGCTCAAGCGATCGATTTCGAAGCGTGCATTCGTGGAGATGAGAACATCCCCTTTGGGGCGCGTCTGGGCGATCGCTACTTTATCTTTACCATTCAGGGGGTGGCGGATCTGGGCGTTTGCCACGTCTACGGGCTGGATATCACCGAGCAGAAGCTGGCCGAAGAGAAGGTGTGGGAGCGTGATGAGCGGATTCGAGCCATCATCACTTCCGCCTCTGAAGGGATCGTGCTGTTTGATGATGAAGGGGCGCTGGAGATGTTCAATCCGGCGGCGGAGTCCATCTTCGGCTATCGCTCCGAAGAGGTGCTTGGAACGCCTGTATTCCGTTTTTTCCCCGAGTTGGGCAGCGGAGATCTTTGCCCGCTGGATCCCAACATGTTGGAGAAGCAGTTTGTCGGGGCCGGTATTGAACTGAAGGTGCAGCGCAAGAATGGCACCGAAGCGCCCTTAGAGCTCTCTATCAGTCCTTTTCAGCTGGCCGGTCGGCGTATGTATGCTGGGGTGATGCGAGATATTACGGTGCGCAAGAAGGCGGAGATGGATCTTCGGCAGGCCAAGGAGGCGGCGGAGAAGGCCAACCGCGCCAAGTCGGAGTTTCTCTCCAGTATGAGTCACGAACTGCGCACGCCGATGAACGCCATTCTAGGGTTTGCCCAACTGCTGGAGTCCGACCCGGATGAGCCGCTCACCGAGTCCCAGCGTGACAGCATGCAGGAGATCATCAAGGCTGGCGACCATCTGTTGGAACTGATCAACGAGGTGCTGGATCTGGCCCGTATCGAGGTGGGTAAAATTCGCCTCACCATGGAGGATGTGCTGTTGGGCGAGGCGCTGGAAGAGTCGCTGTCGTTGGTTCGACCCTTGGCCGCCGGACGGGATATCGAGATTGAGATTGAAGAGAATCTTCGGGATCAGGTTGTGCATGCCGATCGCATGCGACTCAAGCAGGTGATGCTGAATCTTCTCTCCAATGCCATCAAGTACAATCGTGATGGAGGGCGTGTTACACTCTCAAGCGGTCCTGCGGGGCCAGGCCGTCTGATGTTGCGGGTGGTGGATACCGGCGTCGGTATTCCGGAGGCGCACATGACCTCGGTGTTCGAAGCCTTCAATCGCCTTGGAGCCGAAGAGAGCGAAGTGGAGGGGAGCGGCATTGGGTTGGTGATTACCCGGCGCTTGGTGGAGTTGATGGATGGGCGTATTGGTGTCGAGAGTGAGGCGGGCAAGGGTAGTGCCTTCTGGATTGAGCTGGAGCAGTGCGCCGGTAGTTGTGAGGATGGTGTCAATCTGCCCTCATGTGATTTGGGTCAAGAGGCTGACGTAGCTCAGGAGAAGCTGCGGCTGCTCTATGTAGAGGACACGCCAGCCAACATAAAATTGGTGGAAGGAATCATGCGGCGGCGACCGGAATTCACCATGCTGTCGGCATTGTCGCCGGATCTTGGCCTGGAGCTGGCCCAGGCACAGAAGCCGGATATCATGTTGGTGGATATCAACATGCCGGGTTTGACCGGGTATGATCTGTTGGAGCTTCTCCAGCAGGATCCCCGCACCGCCGGAATTCCGGTGATGGCCATCAGCGCCAATATCACCCAGCGGGATGTGCAGAAGGGATTAAGAGCGGGCTTTGTGCGTTATCTCACCAAGCCTATTGATGTGGCGGCCTTTATGGAAGCACTGGATTACGTGGTCAAAGGCACCAAAACGCCCAATCAGGGAGACCGGTTATGACCGGATCTGGGGATATACTCACCACCATTATTGCCTGGGCACCGGCGGTAATTTTCTCCATTACGCTGCATGAGTGGGCACATGGCTACATGGCGTTTCGTTTCGGCGATCCTACCCCGGCCATGACTGGGCGTCTGACCCTCAATCCCATTCCGCACATTGATCCCATCTGGACCATCGCCATGCCGACGGTGATTTTTTTCTTCTCCATGGCCACCATGGGCCAGCCGTTTGTGTTTGGCGGTGCCAAGCCGGTGATGATTAACTCACGGAATTTTCGCGGCCACATGCGCACGGCGATGTTCTGGGTAGCGGCGGCGGGGCCGTTGATGAATCTGATTCTGGGGTTGGCCTGTGCGATGCTTCTGAAAGCCGCACTGTTGCTACCGGACTTCTTCTCCGTGCCGTTGGGCCATATGTTGATTGCCGGCATTCAGATGAATGTCTTGCTGGCAGTATTCAATCTATTTCCCATTCTGCCGCTGGATGGGGGGCGCATTGTGGCAGCACTACTCCCGCATCCCATGGATCAGCACTTTGCCCGACTGGAGCGGCTCGGCTTTCCGATTCTTTTGTTGCTGGTGTTTACCGGCGCGTTAAGTCAGTTGATCCTGCCGCCGATGATTGCCTTGATTGAATTCTTTCTGCATGTTGCCGGGGTGCCTGTTTAGGGATGAATGGCGTCAATTATTTGGGACACCTCTGAGGGCTCATTATTTAAATCATGCGGGACTTGACACAAGCGGAAGATGGAGAAATTGGTGATGAACCAGAATGACAACGCCTCAGAAGGCACGAATCAATCTCAGACGGTGCTCAGTGCCGCCCAACCCACCGGACAACTCACGCTGGGCAACTATCTGGGGGCTCTTCGGCACTGGGTACCACTCCAGGATCAGTATGCCAACAGCCTCTACTGCATTGTTGATCTTCATGCACTGACCGTGCGTCAGGATCCCCAAGAGTTGCGCCAGCGGGTCATGGAGCTGGCGGCGATCTATCTGGCCTGCGGAATCGATCCCCAGCGCAGCACGATCTTTATTCAGAGCCACGTTCCGGCCCATTCGGAGTTGAACTGGCTGCTCTCCACCTTTACCCAGATGGGCGAGTTGGAGCGTATGACCCAGTTCAAAGAGAAGGCCCAGCGCCATAAGACCAATATTAATGCCGGTCTGTTCAGCTATCCGGTACTGATGGCGGCGGATATTCTGCTCTATGATGCCCACAAGGTGCCAGTGGGTGAGGATCAGAAGCAGCATCTGGAGCTGGCGCGGGATATTGCCACGCGGGTTAACGGCGTCTATGGGAAGATATTCCAAGTGCCGGACCCGCTTATCGCCAAAGAGGCGGCACGGGTTAAGGATCTTCAGGATCCCACCAAAAAAATGTCCAAGAGCGCCCCTTCAGAGCTTGCAAAAATCATGCTTCTGGATGAACCGGCCAAGATCCTTAAGAAATTCAAAAAGGCCGTTACCGATAGTGAAGGCGTCATCCGCTACGATGAGCAGAATCAGCCTGGTGTGGCCAATTTGTTGACCATCTTTCGGGCCTGTACCGGCCAGAGTGAAGAGGAGGCTCTGGCACACTTCAGTCACAATATGTACGGCAAGCTGAAGGTGGAGACCGGCGAGGCGGTGATTGCGGCGTTGGACCCGGTACGGACCCGCTATCAGGAGCTGATGGATGAACCCGGCTATCTGGCGGGGGTGTTAAAGGAGGGGGCGGTTCAGGCCAGAGCCCGGGCCGAAGGGGTGATGGGTCGCTTTCAGGAGGCACTGGGGCTGACGTTGGATGGTACGAGGTTTGGCGACGCATGAACAATCGCCGACGTGGTCCGTCAAAGGGAGGGGGCAATCTGGCCACCAAAGGGGAAGTGCGCGCCAAGCTTCGTCGGAAGCGCAGCGGTACCAGTTGTGCCGTATCCAAGCGTGGTGGAGGTAAATCGTGCAGCAGCACCCCCCCTCGGGGTGATCGTTCGGTAGGCGGTTCTGGGGCTGTAAGCGGTGAGATTCCAGCCGAGGGGATGCGTCTTCAGAAGTGGCTGGCGGAGGCGGGGGTCTGTTCCCGTCGTCAGGGGGAACGCTGGATGGAGGCGGGTAGAGTGGCGTTGAACGGCAAGACCGTCTCCCAGATGGGCACCCGAGTGATGCCTGGAGATCGGGTGGTGGTGGACGGCAAGGCGATTCAGCGGGAGGAAGAGAACCGTTTTGTGATGGCCTATTACAAGCCCTCTGGCCTGCTATGTGCCCGTAAAGATGATAAGGGGCGTCGCACCATCTATGATGAGATCCGTGCGCCGGGTCGGCAGAGGATGGTCTCTGTGGGTCGGTTGGATTACAACACCGAGGGCCTGCTGTTACTCACCAACGACGGTGCGTTGGCCCACCGTTTGACCCATCCCAGTCGTCAGGTTCCGCGTGTCTATCGGGCGCGGGTACACGGCATTCCCACGGGTGATTTTCTGGCCCAGTTGAAGATTGGCATTACGCTGGAAGATGGCCCCACCGGCCCGCTGGATGTGGTGCTGGATCGGGAAAATGGGGCCAATCGCTGGTATACATTGACGCTCCGAGAGGGGCGGAACCGGATTGTCAGGCGTATCTTCGAGCATTTCGGCATGGAGGTTTCGCGGTTGCTGCGGGTGGCGTATGGCGGCGTGGAGCTTGGGGCGTTGCAGCGGGGAAAGTGGCGCTTGTTGGAAGCAGATGAGATTCAAAATCTGACGGAAATATAAGGGCAGGCAGCCCACGGCACAAAAAAGAGGGCGTCCAGTAATGAACGCCCTCTCCCACTATCCGGGTATCCAATAGTATATGTGGATACCTAAAAACTGGCTACTGGATTACTCCCCAACCGGCTCAGTAAGCTCCAAGGGTATCTCATCCGGCAACTCAACCGTATCGGCGGCTGCGGCGGCTGGCGTAGCGGCGGGAGCTGGAGCTTTCGGGGCCGGTGCCATGGCCGCTGTTTCTGCTGCATCCAAGTCACCCTGCATCTTCTTTTGATGCACTTCCAGTTCGGTCTGGGTATCTTTCATCTCCTGATGATTTTTGGTCAGCGCGTCCTGGGCGGTTTTCACCCGGTACTGCTGCTGCTGAAGCTTGCTGAGCATGCGCTTCTCTTTCTGCTGCTCTTTCTCCAGCTTGCGCATCAACTTGCGCTCCATCTTTAGTTGGGCGCGCAGTTTGGCTTGCAGACGGCCTTGGGTGATCTGATCCTCAATGGCGAAGCGCTCCTGTTCCTGCTCATGGAGGCGCATCTGAATCTGCTGTTCAAGCTGTTGATTTTCCATCAGCTTGGCCTGGATCTTCTCAAGCTTCATCTTCTGTTTATTCAGCTTGTAGTTGATCTTCTCCTGCTTGTCCTGCTTGCTCATCAATTCTTCTTCAAGCTTGTCGGCCATGATATGCCCCTTGTGCTACGTATTTATCGATCATAAATAGTGAAAATTCGTAAAATGGCAGGCGCCGTTCCCACTCTATTAAGGGGGGTAACGATTGCCTCCAACCCTAAAATATTCATTTTTTATGGAATAACGCAACATCTTTTTTGTGGATAGAGTGGGCTATTACTGACATCCATGGAGGAGGTGATGGATTTCGGACAACTAGTTACGAATGAAGATGTGATTGTAGACGGCATCATAGGCGGCTCCATCGAACATCTCCGAATGGCGCGCCTCCATGAGGGTGAGTCCCAGTTCGGACATGGCGTTGATGATGGTGTCGCAGTTGGCTCGGTCACCGGTGTCCAGCTCAATGAGTGCTGATTTGAGGCGTGGGTCGGCAAAGGTGGTCTGCGCCCCCTGAATGATCAGCCCTTCGATACCGTCCACGTCAATTTTGATGTGGTTGGGAAACGGCGGGTTGAAGTGGCGGATGAAGTCGTCGATGGAGAAGCCCAGCACTCCCTGACGGAAGGTGACTCGATTGGCGTGTCCGGCGTGTTCAAAGGTTTGGCCCATGGGCTCGGCTTCGGGGCCGAAATTACTGATGGCGTTGCCCGCCACGGTGGAGGACATGTTGAGCGCGCCGATTTCGCTCAGTCGGGCCAGCGCGATGCAGAAGGGCAGCACCTGTTCATCCAGTCCGTTGATCTCAATATTTTTCACCAGGGTGGCAAAGTTGACCGCCGAAGGCTCAAAGGCCACCACCTGTACCCGGTGCTTCACCGCCGCGTAGATGGAGTAAACCCCAACGTTGGCCCCCACATCCCACAGCACCTCGTTGGAGGCGATGTCATTGATCCATTCGATGGTCTCGGTCTCTTTGGTGAGCAGTGTATGGGCGCGCCAGAGGGGCATGATGCCGGGACAATAAAAACGAAAATCGGTGATGCCGTCCGAGACGGTACGGATGGGAACCATATACTCCAGCAGCAGCGCCTTGAGTCGTTCGGAATACTCCTGACCGGTGGCGTTAAGCAGCCGATCCATCAGAGTGACGGTATGGCGTATCAGGCGGTGTGAGATCGACATTCGGTGCGTCTTTCCAGAGTCGGGTAACGAGGCCCGAGACTTGACGCCACAGGCCGGGCTTTGTTGCCGCGGATGATACCACAGCGGGGGGCGTTCCACAGGGTGGTTCCATCCAGCGGGGACCATCCTGCCATCTTAGAGGATAGCGACTACCGGCGTCGCCAGTTGGTGTCACGCTCCTGGAAAGATTGACCGCCGGATTTTTCCTTGGAGAAGGCGGGTGCATAGATGACCACGCCCTGATGGTTATAGGAGTCGTCTCCGCTGTCGGGAATATGGGCACCACCGGCACCGTTTTGGAAGGATGGCGCAAAAATTTCAAAGGCCATCTCGGCCTGATCGGTGCGTAGCTGCTGATTGTCAAAGGGAGCCAGCGTTGGTGCCGCATGCGTGGGGGGCTGATTACCGCTCCGTTCACGATTGGCGTAGTGGGCAATCATCGGATGGTGTAGATCCCTGGAATCCTTCAATTTCCAGGTTCCGGCCAACACCCCTTGGGCGATCATGCTTGCGACCCCTTTATGCAGCACATCTTTCAGGGCCAGTTGTGCCGGATCCATCATGGTGAAGCCGCCTTCGCCCCGTTTGGCATCTTCAATGGCGGTGACATGGTGCAAGCGTGCATCCACCCGGCGGGCCATCAGCACATGAGACGCAGTGACCGACTGCACGATTCGACCGCTGGCCACATCAATGGCTCGCAGATAGATGGCTAAACGGTGACTCAAGGCCGGTCCCGGAGGAGAGCCCGGCAGATAGTGTTGCGCCTCGGCGGCGGGAACATTCAGGGCATCATAAGAGAGCAGACCCCCTTCAAGGATCACCCGTGCTGAATCCAGCGGCGGCATACCTACGGCATCCTGTGATGGAATCCCGGAGAGATTGCGTTCGGCTTGCAGATGATCAATACGTTCCCGCTCTACGGGTGAAAACCAACCAGAGCGCTCCAGGGTCTGAATCAACTGCGGCGTGGCCACGCGGGTCAGACTATTCTCCAGAGGAGAGCCATTTCCAGCGCGAAAGCGGTAGACCGCTGCAGAGATCTTTTGGCGGGGTAGAGGCAGTGATGTCAGACGGCGTTGCGGCTGGCTGTAGAGCGGCATCAAAGCGGGCGCTGCCGGGGAGAGCCCCACCGGTGGAGGAGGGGGCTGAAGCGTCGTAGCAGCCAAAGGTGCTTCCGCCGCTTCTTTTGGAGGCTCAGTACTGCCGCAACCTCCCAGGGCAAAGCCAAGTCCCAGCAGAATGGCACAGAGTCCACCACTGGTAAGCCCAGCGGTTGTATAATGCCCGGTCACGTGGGAGGGCGGCGGCGTGTTGCCATCCAGCGGAGGGTTGATTCCGGTATCGGATATACGCCGCTTCTCCTCGGAGTGGCTGCCAAAGCGATGACGCTTACATTTCATGAAGGAATCCTGAATGACGGATATACCGATAACGGGCCAGGGTTCCGGCGATATTTCCCGTGGAGGGTAGAAACATATGGTGCCGGGTGTGCGTGCCGCCATAGGCTCGACGCATCTGGCTGGAGAGGGTGCGAAAGCCGAATAGAGGGCGGAGAAAATGTAATGTTTTCATTGATTATTTATGGACCCTAAGCATTTCCCGAAGCATCTTCGGAACAGATTGTCATGTGATCGGTCCGAGGGTGACCGAACAACGGATTTAATCCATAACAACGCAGGAATCGTGCCACTTGTGATGAGGTGAATGGGCGTTGTCGTAGGCTGTCAGAAGGATCAGGTGAACAGGGTCAGGTAGTGGTCCAGGGTCTCTTGCAGCTCTCGTTCTTCTTCGGGGGGGCGATGAAGGGGGATCTGAAAATCTTTTACCGGCTGTTCAATGAATGGCGCCCAAAAATCCTCTTTGATGCGTCCATCTTGTAACAATTGGCGGTAGAACTCGGTATCGGAGAGGGGGGTTAGAATATTGAAGAAGGGAATATGGATCCCCAGTTCACGGATCATCTCCGGAAGGTTTTCGTGATATTGACGGGTCTCTCCCGGCGCACCCAGAACAAAGTAGCCGAGAATGGTGATATCGTGCTTGCGGCACAGCTCCCCAAAGCGGCGCACATCCTTGAGCCGTTGGTGTTTGCGAAAATATTTCAGAACATTGTCATCCAGATGCTCAATACCCACATGGAGCCGATGACAACCGGCCATGGCCAGATGCTTCACCACCTCTTCGCTGCTCTCCAGAATGCCTCGGGCACTCCAGGTCATCTGCCACTCTTCATCCATCAGTAGGCGACAGAATTGAATAACCCGTTGTCGTTCCAGATTGAACGTATCGTCCAGCACATGAATGGATGTGACGCCCAGCCGCTGGAGATCATGAAACTCCCGCAGGATGGTTTCTGGGGCTTTGGTGTTGTAGCGCTTCTGTTGCACATCACAGTAGATGCACTTCAGGGGGCACCCTTTGGAGCTGAACATGGGCAGGCGCAGATCTCCGGCATCAAACAGCAGTTTGCCTCGATCCTCACTGGCGGGAATGCGGTAGTCATCCAGGTTTAGAATGCGTCGGTCGGGAAACGGAATGGCGTTGAGGTCCACCGGTTCGCCGACAAACACCCCCTCCGGGCAGCCGGCTTTCAACCAGCGGGGCATGGATACTTCGGCGTCGCCGACAAACACCGCATCGGCTCCCTGACGGCGGATGGCAGCGTGATGATAGGTAGCGTGGGGTCCGCCGACGATCTTGATGGGGGCTTCGCTACGTCGCAATAGTTCGGTCATCGACCAGGCGCGATAGGTGACCACCGACAGCGCCAGAATATCCGGCTGAAACCAGGCCAGTTCCTCCAAAATATCGTCGATGGTCATGCCAAGACTGGAGGCATCGATCAACGTCACCTGATGGTGCTCCGGCAGAGAGGCGATGACACTCAGTACACCCAGCGGGGTGTAACGCACCTTTTTCGGCTTGTAGGCATCATGGGTCACTCGGTCGATTACTTGGCCATGGGTGGGGCAGATGACAAAGGCAATCTTTAGCGAGCAGTGAGGGTCGATGGGGTTCTGCACAATGTTCGGTCGGTTCCAGCGGGTTCGCGTTGATTCCGTCATGGCACAACAGAGTTGCAAAGTGTACCTTATTGTTGAGCCAATTTCACCGCTACAACCCATTTGTAGTGAAAGCAGATACCAGAGACGCATCATGCTCCAGCATTAGAACCGTTCCATGACCCTTGCTGAAGTGTTGCAGCAAGCTCTAATGGTTGGTATCGGCTTGTTATGGGCAGGGTGAGTGCTGGTTAAGCCACGCGTGCCACATCCACCGATAGGCGGTCTCCAACTCTGTGACATGTAGATCGGCATCCATGAGTGGAGAGCGTTCCAGTTTGGTCCTTAACGATTTTCGGTAGTCGCCCAGCCGCTTATGATCCTGAGCGAGGGTCATTGCAATCTTTACAAACTCGGATTCAGTATGGGCGGCAAGTTCCGTTGCTCCTATCCATCCTAGACTATCGTAGCTTAATCGCCCGCAGACGGTTGTGCCTACCAGTGAAACGACTGGAACACCCATCCATAGTGCATCAGTGGTTGTTCGACCTCCTGTAAATGGGTAGGTGTCAAGAACAATATCAACGTTATTGAAAAGCGATAGATACGCCAAGCCTTCTACCATGCCGAGAAGCTCAACTCGATCTCTATTGATGCCACGGGTTGATAATTTCCGTAACATTCGTTCCTGCCTCTCAGATGTATCCAGACCTTTTCCTTTGAGCAGAAGTTTTGAACCGGGAACCGCCATCAGAACAGCAGACCACAGATCTAGTGTCTTGTTGGATATCTTGGCGGGATTGGAAAAGCTGGCAAAGGTAATGTTCTCGTTGGATTCACAAGGGGGAGCAGAAATCGGAATCCGTTGCGATGGGCGATAGGTGACGACCTGAAAGCCATGTTCCAGTTCCAGCACCTTTTCAACCGCGTACTGTTGCATGGATTGATCGGCATTGACCCAACGATCGCCGATGGCGTAATCGATGGCGCCCAGTCCAGTGGTTAGTCCTTGGCATAGATAACTAACTTGGATCGGTGCAGGTTTACGGGCCAGCACCATGAGCCTGTTTTCTGACCAGTGGCCCATGACTTCCACAAGAATATCGATGCCATCTTCGATAATGCGATCTGCTACCTGATCATCTGTAAGCATATGGATAAATGTCCATTCATCGACCATTTCCTTCAGTCTTTTGGTAACCATGTCAGGCTTTGGGACATGGGCGTAGACATGTACGGAAACATGATCGCGACGATGGGACTTGAACAGCGGCTCCATATTGTCCACCAATACATGCTGCATCAAATTTGGTGCAATATATCCGATACGTAGAATGCGTTCTGGATCAAGATCTTCAGGCTCAAAATATCTGGGCCTGTCAGGGAAGGCACGATCAAACTGTTTGCCAAAGCGGCGCGCAATTTCAAGGATTTCAGAGCCATCTATGTTGGACATAAATGGTAGTGTCACCAATAAATTGCTGTAAGCAAGTGTGGCATTTGGATCAAGCTCCAGCACTCTACGATAGTAGGTTACTGCTTCTTGCAATTGTCCTAATTCGGTGGTTACAGAGCCAAGATTAATCAGCGATTCGACATGTTGAGGCCATTTATTGACGACCTCAACAAGTACAGTGCAAGAGGCCTCCAATTGGCCCATCTCCCTGAGAATCTGGCTAAGGTTGTTGTGGCCCTTGAAGTAGTCAGGCCATTGATGCGTCATCATTTGAAATACCGCAAGCGACTCTTCCAATTTTCCTAGATCTCGCAGTCTATTGCCCAAGTTATTGTGGGCATCAGGAAAATCTGGGTGTAAATCGATGGCTTTTTGAAAGGCCTCCAACGCGGCTTCAAACTGGCCTAATGAGGTGAACGCGTTCCCCAAATTGTAATAGGCTTCGAAATAGTGAGGTTGGAGTGCAATGGCTTGTTGGTAGGCGATAATCGATTGTTTCGGATCTCCAAGCTTGCTGAAAACAATACCGAGCTCTCCATACGCTTCTGCATAATCGCTACGTTGCTCAATAGCATTTTGGATGAGCTGGAGCGCCAGCTCGTGCTGTCCCATTTGATGAGCAAGCATGCCAAGCAGTCGAAGGGCATCGGCGTGATTGGGGTCTACCTGTAAAATTTGACGATAGATATGTTCTGCCTTTGTCAGGCGGCCCATATTGTGGTGTTCGATACCAACCTGCAACGCCTGCGGAAGTGTGAGCGTTTGGTGGGCTGGGTCAGTCTGGTCCGAAGGATCATTCATCGGAGGATCCGAGTCGCAAGGTTGGAGATCATGTCCAGGAAAACCTCTTTTTTAATTTGTCGGGAACGAGGTCTTCCGCGACTCGAATTTGTTGTTCAGTGAATACATCCATCCACTCATTTAGCTCACCTTTACGGTAGTGATCTTTTCCTTTCTTGGTACTGTAGTCAAAATTATGCTCCAGTTTGGTTGGGAATGCGTAGAAGGTTACAATATTGTGAAGCACAGCATCTGGATTGTTTTTTAATTGAGCAAATTCGCTTATCTGGACGTCGAAACGGTCGTCATGTTCTGCAATATTCAGCCACTCCAGAATCCAATGGATACTTTGTGGTAAGAAGGTTCTGATTTGCCAGTCAAGTTTTCTCTCAAATGGCCATGTGTGATAGTGCTCCGGAATAAAAGGGGATGTGTAAAAACGTTCAATAAAGCTAATTCCAATAGTTTCTTTCTCAAGGTGGTGAGCCCATGACAGTGTTGCTTGACGAGGATCTCTTATGTGCAGATGAATTTTGCGGATGTTGGCTTGGTAGAGCGTTTCAAGATTGTGAGGGCTGGCATCCAGATGGGACCAGTAGATTAAGCCGCCTTTTGCAAAGATATCTGCCAATCCAGGAATAATATAATCGTATGGAAAGGCGCGGAAGCTTATTAATAGTTGATATAGATTAAACATTTTGCTCATTTTGTTGGCAATGTATGCACTGCCAGATTTAGGAAGCGTTACCAATGCGATGCTTGGAAAGCCTTCTTTGATTTTTTCTTGTTGCAATGCCACTGACTCTTTTGGAGGAAAAAAACCTTCCTTAATTTGGCTTTCATAGTTTTCTATGAGCTTATCGTGTATGCCGTAGTAAAAAAACATACTGTCGATCAGTCGGTTTCCAGCAACACGAATACCATTCTCGTAGGCGTGTCGGATTTTTGCATAACCTTCTATGTGATTATCGTTATTAACATCGCCAACACCTTCATGAAGTAACGCAACTAACGCATCAAAATTCATTTTGGTTTATCCTGTAAGGGTGCATGAATAATCATTAACGATCACTAGTGTCCGGGACATAGGTTTTCTTCGTTTGCCTGTCCGTTTTTCCCTGGGCCAAATTCCGCAAGACAAAAGGGGTAGTCAAGACCCTGATCTGGATTGCAATTTCAGTCTATGTCCTCGTGGCCATCATCAAAAAGCGACTCAATGCGGAGACCATCCTCTACACAATTCTGCAAATATTAAGCGTCTCGGTTTTTGAAAAAGAATCGCTATTTCATGTGGTTGCAAATCAGGATATGGTAACAAAACCGGAGCCATCGTCTAGCCAATTGAGTTTATTCGACTTTTAACCGGACATAGTGATTAACGATGTCAATTTTTGTATGGGTGATACGATCTAATCAGGTGCACAATGTCTTGTCTGTATATCAGGAGATTATGTGGTAATCAAGCCCACCACGGCCCCTGTCAGACATGTGGCCAGTGTCCCGGAAAGGATCGACTTCATGCCCAGTCCGACGATCTCTGGACGCCGGTTAGGGGCCATGCTGCTCAGGCCGGCGATCATGATGCCCAGGCTGCCGAAGTTGGCAAAGCCGCACATGGCGTAGGTCATGATGAGGCGGGAACGTGGCGAGAGCGCTTCCGGCGGCATGGCTGCCATGTTCAGATAAGCGACAAATTCGTTGAGGATGGTCTTGGTTCCCATCAGGGCACCTGCTCCATGAGCCTCGTTCCAGGGGACACCCATAAGCCAAGTTACCGGGGCCATGATCCAGCCGAGAATACGCTGCATGGTGAACGGTTCGCCGCCCAAGTCGGGCAAGGCTCCGAGCATCTGATTAACCAGCGCCACCAGCGCCACCATCACCAGCAACATGGCGATCACCTGGATCAGTAGCGCCACGCCCTCGCTGGTGCCTCGGGTGATGGCCCCCATGGCGGTGTGGTCGTCGATCTCACCTGCGTCCAGCCTACCTGGTGTAACAGGTTGGGTTTCGGGCACCATGATCATGGCGACGGTCAGGGCCGCCGGGGCGCTGATGATGGAGGCGGTGAGAATGTGTCCCAGCGCATTGGGAATCACCTGACCGAGAATCATGGCGTAGAGTGCCATCATCGTTCCGGCGATGGTGGCCATACCGCAGGTCATGAGAGTGAACAGTTCGCTTCGGGTCATGCGTTGCAGATAGGGACGGATCAACAGCGGGGCTTCCACCATGCCGACAAAGACGTTGGCGGCCACGCCGACGCCCAGCGCGCCGCCAATGTTGAGGCTCTTGCGCAGAACCCAGGCAAATCCCTCTACAATCAGCGGCAGAATGCGCCAGTGAAACAGCAGCGCCGATAGGGCACTGACCAGTAGAATCAGTGGTAGGGCCTGAAAGGCAAAGATGAAGCTATTGGCGGGATTTTTCATCTCAAAGGGTGCGTCGCCGCCTCCCACATAGCCGAAGATAAACGAGGTGCCTGCCTTGGTGGACGCTTGCAGCGCCAGCACCGCTCCGTTGAGTCCCTGCATCAGCTCCCGTATCAACGGCAGTTCCAACAGAATCACGGCCAGGGTTAGTTGCATGCCCAGCCCGATGAGTACCATGCGCGTGGAGACGGTGCGACGGTTTTCACTCAAGGCCCAAGCCAGTGTGGTCAGCACGACAATGCCCAGCAGACTTTGCAGTGAGATGGCCATCAGCGCTGCTCCTCATTGGTGGGGGGCTCTTGGTCCTGGGTTTGAGAGGGGATGGTGTTGCCCACCTCCCGAACCCGCCGTCCGGCCGCCACCGAAGGGCGCATGCCGCCACCTGCATCGGAGAGAATTTCTCCCACCAACGAGGAGACCTGTCGGGCATGTTCAGCGGTTTTATCGTGTTTCAGCAGAATTTCCAGGATCTGTTCATCGGTTGGATGAGGATGCTCCACCATCAATTCGCAGATCTCTATGGCACAAATCCGGTTGCTGGGGTCGGCATGTTTCTTTTTGTTGAGGATGATATAGAAGATAGTCAGGGCGATGGAACAGCCGATCAGAATCCACATGGTCAATGGTGTCCGCAGTAATTGGGGTGGTCCTTTGGTGATGGGGGCTTCGTGGGTTACCCCGCTCTCTGGAAACGTTACCACGACCCCGCGCCCCTTTCCCGCTTTTTCTTTTGGGAATCAGACGGCATAATAGGGCCGAACTACGATGCGGCCATCGTTCATGGGGAACGATGTCTCATTTTGGAGGAGTATTCATGCCTTTGCCGTTGCGTCGTCTTCGCAAGACGCCCCGTTGGTTTCGTGCTCTGTCGGCGCTGTTCTTCTGCTGCGTGGGTCATAATCTGCGTATCGTCGGCACCTTGGTGCTGATCGCCTGTGCGGTGATCGGTCTGATTATGCTTTTCTATGATTTTGGCAAAGGTATCAGTATGTTGGTTGGGGGCGTCGGGGGCGTTTTCGTCGCTCTCTATCTGGGGGAGAAGATGGTCAAGATGGGGCATGAAATACAGGTTACCTGCAAAACCGATTCAGAGGGCTTTCGAACCCGCAAGCGACTGTGAGCGGCTGCGCTCTTGATCCCCATAGGTTCAAAGTACAAACGCCCTAATCCAGAAGGATCGGGGCGTTTGTGGTTTTTGCATTCGGGGTCGGGCTTATAGCTTGTTGGCTGCAAGCCACTTCAGGACTTCCTCTGAGCTGCTGCTGTTGATGACTTCGGTGAGGCCCGCCAGCCAGCGCTTGAAGGTGGCGTTGGGTTGCGTATGGGTGGTGGTGCAGGCCAGATCTTCCAGCATCCACTTTTTGACCACGTCGTTGCTCAACATCTTGTGCATGATGGTATCAAAGTGATTGTGGTAGACGCCGATAGAGAGGTTGAACACCACCGACTGCGCTTTACGGGGGTGGAGTCCTGCCTGTTGCAAAGCTTCAAAAGGTGCCCGCACCCGACACTGTTGCAGGGATTTGGGTTCCACCTGTTTGATCTGAATTGGCGGAGGAGCGGCCTTGGGGGGCTCCGGCGGTGGGGCGACACAGCCGCTCAGCGCCAGGGTCAGTGGGGCCACCATGGTGAAAAATCTCCTCAAAGGCTTCATAAGGCTTACTCCAGCTTATCCCGTTTAGATGTTCGATAACGATTCCCAGAGTATATATCATGTGGGATGCCAATGTCGCCAATATCGTCGCCAATGAGGAGTCCTTCGATGGGTAATCTATCGAAACCGGAGTCGGGTCTGACCTGTTATCAAGTGGGTGGTTCGGTTCGAGATTCTCTGTTGGGGCTGCCCTGTAAGGATCGCGATTGGGTGGTGACGGGCGTTGAAGCCGATGAGATGACAGGTCGTGGGTTTAAGCGGGTAGGGGCTGATTTTCCGGTTTTTCTTCATCCAGAAAATGGCGAAGAGTATGCGTTGGCTCGCACCGAGCGCAAAACTGGTCCCGGCTATCGGGGGTTTGAGACCCGTTTTGGATCGGAGGTGACCCTGGAGGAGGATCTGGCCCGGCGAGATTTGACCATTAATGCCATGGCGCTGGACAGAGAGGGGCAGCTCATCGACCCTTATGCTGGGATGGATGATCTTAAGGCCAAGAGGTTACGCCATGTCTCCAACGCCTTTTCTGAAGACCCTCTGCGCGTGCTGCGTGCGGCGCGTTTTTTGGCCCGTTTTGACGCGCTTGGGTTTCGGCTGGCCACGGATACGTTGGTGTTGATGGAGAGGTTGGCCAGCTCTGGAGAGCTTACCCATTTGACGCCGGAACGTGTCTGGCAGGAGACCCAAAAAGGGCTGGCGACTCAGGCCCCTTCTATCTACTTTGCCACACTACGAGCTTGTGGGGCGTTGGAGTCGGTCTTTCCAGAGCTGGCGGCGTTGATCGGGCAGCATCAACCACCGGAGCATCACCCTGAGGGGGACGCTTGGGTCCATAGCCTGATGGTGCTGGATATGGCAGCCCGCCTCAGTGATAGGGGAGAAGTTCGCTTTGCGGCATTGGTGCATGATCTGGGTAAGGGGTTGACGCCTCTTGAACGATTGCCCCACCACTATGGCCATGAGTCGAGAGGGGCAGATTTGGTGATGGCTCTCTGTGAGCGGTTGCGGGTTCCTGGTCACTATCGAAAACTGGCGGTATTGACGGCCCGTCATCACCTGCGTTGCCATCGGGTGGCCGAGATGCGTCCCAAGAAGGTGGTTAAGCTACTTAGAGAGCTGGATGGCTTTCGGAATCCGGCGCGTTTCGAGCTGTTTCTATTAGCTTGCGAGGCGGATGCACGAGGGCGGGGCGGGGCTGAGAATCTCTACTATGCACCCGCTGATGAGATGCGGGGCTGTTTGGCAGCATGTCAGGACATTGATCTTAAAAAGATTGCCAAGACAGGGGTTAAGGGAGCCCATTTTGGTTTGGCGCTTCATCGGGCGCGGATTTCGGCCATCAAGTGCTGGTGGGCTGAGCAGGTAGGGTCTGTTTCTCCAGCGGCAGAATGCCCATAACCAGAACGACCGGCCCCATGATATTGGGACCGGTCGTTATCTCATGGCGTCACACTGCCGTAGGCGGTGCGTCCGGATGGATCAAACCGTTAATAAACCGTCTTGTGATGGGCGATTCGCGCTGCTCGAAGCGCCTCTTAAGGAGGCCGGTGCTTAAGCGACCCTCTGTTGAGGATTCCTTCGCGCATCTCTCCTCGATTCATCCCGCCGGCGACCGGGTCGGAGTCGTTGACCCTCGCTCACAGCGGGATTTCGTCGGTTGATTCCGTTGGCCGAGTGGGCTGTTATACTACTCGGCGGGTTGAATCTGGATAGAAACGCCGGGGTTGGTGCTGATACCCTCGACCCGATTGTAGAGCGCTTCCAGCTCATCGTTGTTCAGATTGACGCGAAAACTTTGGACCTGCTCGCCATTGATCAGCTCAACATTGTACAGCATGGTAATCATCTCCTAATTAGTGTCTAAACTCTGGACCTAGTGATAAAATTCACAACTGTTCCGATGTTCATCGCTTGGCCGTTTGGCCTCTCCTGGGTGCCTCGTTTGAAGTTCCGCAGGATTGCGTTGTTCATCGTTGTCCGACTATAAAGCAACAGGGGGGCCAACTTTTTTAACATAATGATTTTATGGGAGAAGATTTCTGAATTTGCCGTTATGGCATGGATGAAGGCGGGGAATATGACAGGAAAAAGTGTTCGGATTTTTGACACCGGTGTCGGTTTTTTAACGCTTGGGGTGTCAACAGTGCCAAAGTCGCTTGTTTGCCCTGGCGGGACGCGGGTTGGCGGTGGGGTTGCAGACGGCGGCCACTTTAATCGCCACCAGTGGCAGCAAAGAGCGACCAGTGCAACGCCAAGCACAACGAGGCAACGGCAACAGACAACGCCAAGCATCACGAACCAAACAGCGTCCAGCACAATACCAAATGCCACCA
>JADFWT010000044.1 GCA_015233785.1 Magnetococcales bacterium | reverse complement strand
TTTTTTCAGTTAAGGGCGGTGGCGATATCAAATCCCACCAGCGTGATGTAGATCGAAGCTCAAACAGCCGCTGCATCAGCCGTATGCAGTTGCATCATGGCGGCTAATTTGTCTTTGATCAGCAGCTTCTCCTTTTTAAGTCGTTCCACGGACATGTCGGCAACGCCAGCTGGGCCAAGTGCTTCAATTTCGGCCTCAAGGCTCTGATGTTTTTCGTGCAGCTCCCGAAATTCATCGTTGCTGCTAAGTAGCTCCTGCATGGCGGCCAGTTGATCTTCGAACATACATGCCTCCTTGTTGCTAAGTGACAAGAACAGTCTGATTTTTCAAGGTGGCGTGCCGCATAAGACTTCGTCTTACAGACAACGCCGCCGCGAAATCTGTTCTTATAGACCCGATGGGAATGAATTTTACTCCCCCATGACCCAAAAGGATACCACCATTATCCGGCGGGGTCTTCAGAAATCATGCCGTTTTCACCTTGAATAATGGCCTCTCGCGCCAGGGTATCGGCCTTTTCATTGCCCGGATGACCGGCATGGCCTTTCACCCATTGCCAAGTGACGGTATGCCTTGCGGCCGCGGCTTCCAATCTTTGCCAAAGTTCTTTATTCAACACCTTGCCGCCTCCCGACTTACGCCAGTTGCGTTTTTTCCAACCGTGGATCCATTGGGTGATGCCGTTTTTCACATAGACCGAGTCGGTAACCACTTTCAGATGGGATCCGGCGGGTAGCTGTTCCAGGGGGTGGATGGCCGCCAGAAGCTCCATGCGGTTGTTGGTGGTATTTTGGGCATACCCCGACCATGTCTGTTTCTGGCCTTCGGTGTCGATCAACGCACCCCAGCCGCCAGGGCCGGGATTGCCGCTGCATGCGCCATCGGTGAAGATTTCAATGGGCGCTTCAGAGGGGGTTGTTGGGGTATCATCATCAAACAGGGAGGGGTGGTCAGGGTGGTTCATGGGGCTCCAAAGTGGTTGCAGATGTTGGAATTTACAGACATCCAAGGCACAATTCTCCCTTCCGGGTAACTGGGCCTCTGGGGTTCGGGCTTCTAGGTTGCTATAATCGGCCCCCGATCATCGGGCGGTCAAGGATGGGTAGGCGAAACATTGATGAAAACGGTATTGATTACAGGTTCAGCGGGCTTTATTGGCTTCTCTCTGGCGGAGCGTTTGCTGCAAGAAGATATCCGCGTGATAGGCGTGGATAATCTCAACAGCTATTACGATATCGCCTTGAAAAAGGCCCGTCTAGCTCGTTTGGAGTCCCAGGCTGGATTTCAGTTCCACCAGTTGGATCTAACCGATAGCAAAGGCATGCAGGCACTGTTCGAGTCGGAGGAGATCCATCGTGTGGTGCATCTGGCGGCTCAGCCCGGGGTGCGTTACTCGGTGCAGAATCCTCACGCCTATGTGCAATCTAATGTGGTGGGCTTTCTCAATGTTCTGGAGGGGTGCCGTCATGGCGGGGTGGAGCATCTGGTATTTGCGTCTTCTTCCTCGGTCTATGGAGGCAATACCCGTACCCCCTTCTCGGTTCAGCATGGGGTAGATCATCCGCTGTCGCTCTACGCCGCCACCAAAAAATCCAGTGAGATGATGGCCCATAGCTACGCTCATCTGTTTGATATACCAGTGACCGGATTGCGCTTTTTTACCGTCTATGGTCCATGGGGTCGCCCCGATATGGCCTACTTTCTGTTTACCAAGGCCATTTTGGAAGGTCGACCCATCGATGTGTTCAACCATGGACGCATGCGGCGAGATTTCACCTATATTGATGATGTATTGGGCGGTGTGGTGCGGCTTTTGGATCACATTCCCACGCCCGATCCAACCTGGTCTGGTGAGAGTCCCGATCCGAGCCGATCCAACGCCCCATATCGCCTCTTTAACATTGGCAACAACAACCCCATTCCGTTGATGACCTTTTTGGAGACTCTGGAAGAGGTTCTGGGTAAGAAGGCCGAGAAGCGTTTTCTGCCCATGCAGGATGGGGATGTCCACGAAACTTATGCCGATATCGATGCGCTGGTAGATGCAGTGGATTTTCGTCCTTCCACGCCCCTTCGTGATGGACTCTCACGATTTGTCTCCTGGTATCGTGAATACCATCAGGTGGGATAATTCTGCCGCGCCCAGCTGCTTCACGCCGCGCTCTCCCCATACATATAAATCCAGAAATCGCCGATGGACCACCATGGGACCACGGTTCCTTGGTTGGTGTGCAACCATTTGTTACAGCGTTCAATTTATTCAATATGCTGGGTTTCTGGTTCCCATTGTAGAGTTAAACTGATTCTCGAATATCAGAGTAGTGACTTGAAGGTCATCCTCTTTTTGATGCAGCACTTTTATTAAAGCTCTGTTCATTAACCGGCATTTTTGAGAGGGCGTGGTGGTGGTCTCAGGCTGGGTTAGGAGGGGCGGTTTTAGATTTCAATCAGAGCCTCTCTCTTGAAGAAAAAGAGGGTTGTTCATCATGACGTTTGGGTTTTGCAAGCTGTGATCTTGTGAGATAGGGCGTGATTAGGAGTTGGTGTGGATCACTGTAGTACTACGGTCACCCAGCCCCAGGGCGGCCGAGAGCAATGTCCGCGTATAGGGGTGTTGTGGGTTCTGAAACACCTGCCGGGTGGGTCCGTGTTCCACCACCTTGCCGTTCAGCATCACCAGCACCTCATGGGAGAGGGCCCGCACCACCCGTAGATCGTGAGAGATAAACAGATAGGCCAATTGATGCCGGCGCTGCAAGGTGAGAAGAAGATCCAATATTTGAGCCTGAACAGAGAGATCCAGAGCACTGGTGGGTTCGTCCAGTACCAGAAGCTCTGGCTCCAGTACCATGGAACGGGCGATGGCGATGCGTTGCCGCTGCCCGCCGGAGAACTGGTGGGGATAGCGGTTGATCACCGTCTCATCCAGTCCTACCTCCTGGAGCGCCTTTACCACCTTGGCCCGGCGTTCTTCCGGGGTTTTGGCAAGGCGATGTACTTGAAGCCCCTCTTCAATAATCTGGCCGATGGTTAGTCGGGGCGAGAGGGATGAGAAGGGATCCTGAAAGACCAACTGCATACGCCGTCGGGCTGTTCTAAGCGCCTCACGGCTCGATTGGCGTAAATCTTCGCCGTCAAACAGAATTTGGCCGGTACTCTCATTGAGGCGTAATATCGCCTCGCCAAGGGTGGTTTTACCGCTGCCCGACTCTCCCACCACACCCACGGTCTGGCCTCGTTTGAGCGCCAGCGTCACGCTGTCCACCGCCTTGACCCACTCTTTTGTGCGTCGAAAGAAGCCCTTTTTAATAGGGAAGTGACAGCGAATTTCATGGGCAGAGAGGAGGGTGGTAGCCCCCACCACATCCGGCGGTGGCTCCTCGGGGGGTAGGCTCTCCAACAGCTCGCGGGAGTAGGGGTGTTGGGGGTCGGAAAACAGCGTGTCCGTGGGTGCGGTCTCCAGAATTTTTCCATGGCGCATCACGCATACCCGATCCGCCGTACTGCGCACCATGGGCAGATCGTGGGTGATGAGCAGCATGGCCATATTCAACTCCTGACGCAGTTTTCTGAGCAGTGTCAGAATCTGCGCCTGAATGGTCACATCCAGCGCTGTAGTGGGCTCGTCGGCAATCAGCAGGCTGGGGCGGCAGGCCAGGGCCATGGCGATCATCACCCGCTGGCGTTGACCGCCGGAGAGTTGGTGTACATAGCTGTCGATGGCCCGCTGGGGCTCTGGAATGCCGGTGAGGTGCAGCAGCTCCAGAGCCTCTTTACGAGCCTGAATCTTATTCATTTCCCGATGCAAAATAATAGGTTCCATTAGCTGTCTGGAGACCTTGTAGACTGGATTCAGGGCGGTCATCGGCTCCTGAAACACCATGGCGATGCGGTTTCCGCGCAGCTTGCGATGGGCCTCTTCATCCATGCCATGCATATTGAGGCCGTCGAACTGAATCCGCCCGGAGGCCATCTCCGCAGAAGGAGGCAGCAGTCCCAGCACCGATAGCGCCGCCATGGTTTTACCGCTGCCCGACTCTCCCACCAGAGCCAGCGTCTCACCGGCGGCTACCGAGAAGGAGATCTGGTCTACCGCTTTCAGGGATTGGTCTTCGTGCTTGCCGGGGAAGTGGACCGAGAGATTCTCAATCGTAAGTAACCTATTGTTATTCATTAGATTGACTCAATCCTTTCGGGGGTCCATGGCGTCTCGAAGTGCTTCGCCAATGAAGTTGAGCAGCAACATCATTGCTACCAGCACTACAAAGGTGGAGAGGGAGAGCCACCACGCCTCAATGTTGGCCTTACCCTGCCTGAGCAGCTCGCCGAGGCTGGGAGTGGAGGGGGGGACGCCCAGGCCGAGAAAGTCGAGGCTGGTGAGGGCCAGGATCGCCCCGGAGATGCGAAAGGGCAGAAAGGTGATTACCGGTGTCAGGGCGTTGGGTAGTAGGTGGCGAAGCATAATAGCCCGGTCGCTGACGCCCATGGCCCGAGCTGCTTTGACGTAGACCATACCCCGAGAGCGCAGAAACTCCGCCCGTACATAGTCTGAAAGCCCCATCCATCCGAACAGGGAGAGCAGAATCACCAGCAGTGTGATGCTGGGGTTGAATAGTCCGGCAAAGATAATCAGCAGGTAGAGTTCCGGCATGCTGCCCCAGATCTCTATAAAGCGCTGCATCAGCAGGTCCACACGCCCACCAAAATAGCCTTGAATGGCTCCGGCAATGATGCCGATAAGAACGCCGATGGCGGTCAACCCCATGGCAAACAGCACCGAGAGACGAAAGCCATAGATCAATCGGGCCAAAACGTCTCGGCCTCGATCATCGGTGCCGAGTAGATTGTCTTTGCTGGGCGGGGAGGGGGCCGGCTGGGTCAACTGGGTGTTGATGGTGTTGAAGCTATGCGGGTTTGGTGGAAACAGCACCCAGTTTCCCGCCGCAGTCAGCTGCTCCAGAACGTAGGGATCTTTATAGTCCGCTTCGGTCTCGAAATCCCCGCCAAATTGGGTCTCCGGGTAGACCTTGAGCAGCGGATAGTAGAGCGCCCCTTGATAGGAGACCAACAACGGCTTGTCGTTGGAGATCAACTCTGCTCCAAGTGAGAGAATAAACAGCAGGCTGAATAGCACCAGTGAGAGGGTACCGCGTCGATGGGATTTAAAACGCTGCCAGCGCCGCTGGGCGATGGGGGATGGCTTCCAGCCGAACATCTGTCACCTCCAGTTGAATAGACCATCTGCCGCAGAGCATGACGGCATTCAAACTCCAAAGCGTAGGCCAATCCTGCCCCCCCTGCAACCGCCGGTATCAGTGGTCGTTGTTAAGCTTGTTCACATCAATAAAATCAGTGTGATGCGCAACAATCAATACGATACGTATTGATTGAGGTGAGGGATTATGTAACGGTTGGTTCTTATCTTCTGAACGTCGATCACAATTAACGCTTGCTTTTTTATTGGGGTCGATATAGATTTTGAACATAGTTAATCTGATTTACCATGAATGTGGTTACATGGTTGGAGGATGATTCCATGGCAAGACGATCGGATCACAGTCGCGAAGAGCTCTACGAGATGGCGCTTGATGCGGCTCGGGAAATTGTGCTGGAGGTTGGCGTACGGGGATTAACGACCAGGAAGGTCGCCTCGCGCATTGGGTACTCCGTGGGCACGCTTTACAATCTTTTTGAAAATCTCGACGACATGATCGTGCATTTGAACGGTCGCATTCTGGACGAGCTGCACGACTGGTTGGTGGAGGATTTCAGACAGGGAGAGCCGGAGTTTTCGCTCTACGCCCTGGTGGAGTCCTACCTGAAATTTACCCGGAAAAATCGCACCCTCTGGAATGTGCTCTTTGAGTACCGCTTCCCGGAGGATCAAGAGTTGCCGGTGTGGTATCAGGAGAAGATCAACCGTCTGTTGCGGGTTATTGAGCGCTCAATTACGCCGCTCTTTACCCCGGATCGAGAGCAGGATCGCCAACACGCCGCCTATGTGCTTTGGTGCGGTCTGCATGGTATCTGCGCCCTCTCCAGCACCGATAAGTTGGGCATTGTCAGCTCCAAGTCCATCTCGGAGATGGCCGGTTCGCTGATCACCAACTATCTGGCCGGGATTCGCAGCCGTATGCAACCGGTAGGTGCGGCTGTTTAAACCAAACCTAAAAAGGCGATCCCCCTGTAGTGCGAAGGCTGTCCCCTCCCGATCCATGGTCGGTGCGTGGAGGGGGTGGCCTTCTTGCGTCTGAAGTCCTTCTAGCGTACCTCCTCTACATATTTTTTCTGTCCATTGGTGTATCGGATCACACTTGATCTTGTTATTCGAAATGGATTCCTGTAGAGTCCCCGCAGGTTCCTGTCGGCCTTTCTACTGGATTTTACTGAACACTTTGACCCGGACACTTCTTATGAAAATTGGCATTCTCTCGGATACCCACGACCATATTGGACATATTGAACAGGCCATGGAGCGCTTTCTAGCTCTGGGTGTGGAGTTGGTGGTGCATGCCGGGGATATTGTCAGTCCACCGGCGCTCAGGCGGATGAAAGGTATCAAGATTGCCGGGGTCTATGGCAATAACGATGGTGAAAAACTGGGTTTGGCTCGTGCATTTGAGTCTTTGGGTGGCCTGCTCAAAGGTGATTTTCTGGAGATGGAGTTGGAGGGTGAGAAGGTGGCTGTTTACCACGGCACAGTTCCGGCCATCAAGGAGTCCCTGGTTCATGGAGGGCTCTATCGGGTAGTGATCACCGGACACACCCATGCCACGGAAAACCGGATGGTGGGCAACACCCTGGCCCTTAATCCCGGCACAGCCCATGGCTTCGGTAAAACGGCCACTATTATGGTTCTTGACACCGACGGCTGGAAGGCCGAGGTGTTGGATCTTACCTAAAGCCTGATCTTTTGGCGTTGGGAGGTGGATCGTGTTGGATTTTAGCTTGCGGCCTCTCTCCCCCTACTATGAAACCCCGCCCGTTACGCAGCATTCGGGCCAACTTGGTCTTCTGTCCACACCTGTATGCCGACACAATTTCTTATCCTTGTGGTGGATGATGATGCGGTGACGCGCCTCATGATCTGCCGGTTTTTGGAGCGTAACGGTTACGCAACCAAGGCGGCTGAGCACGGGCGCGAAGCGGTGGAGATGTTCCAAAAACAGTCCCCGGATCTGGTGTTGATGGATGCCAAAATGCCGTTAATGGATGGTTTTCTCGCCTGCGAGGAGATCAAGCGGCTACCCCGTTCCAAGCATACTCCGGTGATGATGATTACCGGGTTAGAAGATGATGATTCGGTGGATCGGGCCTTTGCTGCTGGTGCCACTGATTTCATCACCAAGCCAATTCACTGGGCTATTTTGCGCAACCGTGTGAAGTACCTGTTGCGCGCCGTTGAAGCTGAACGCAAGCTGCATCTCTCCGACCGGGTGTTTCAAAGCACTTCGGAGGGGATTGTGGTGACGGATGCTAAAGCAGTGATTCAGTCGGTCAATCCGGCGTTCTCCCAGATCACTGGCTACCATAGCGATGAGGCGGTGGGTCGACACACCCGTATGCTTAAATCCGGCAATCACGATCTCAGCTTCTATGAGAAGATGTGGGATGCGCTGATTCAGTCCGGCAAGTGGCAGGGGGAGATATGGAATCGGCGTAAAAGCGGCGAGTTGTACCCCCAATGGGCCAGCTTTTCTGCCATTCGCGGCCCCTCTGATGAGATCACCAACTATGTAGCGGTCTTCTCGGATCTCACGGCTGCCAAGGAGTCCGAAAAGACCCTGGTCCACATCACTGGACACGATGGACTCACCGATCTTCCCAACCGATTGGCCTTTTTTGAGCGCACCCAGAAGTTTCTCGCCGATGCCCGGCGACGCCAGGAGCGGGTAGGTGTGCTGATGCTGGACCTGGACCGCTTCAAGGTGGTTAACGAGACCATGGGGCACAATCTTGGCGACGGATTGCTGGTGGAGGTGGCCAAGCGGCTGATCTCGGTGATTCCCGACCGGGGGCTTCTGGCCCGCATGGGTGGGGATGAGTTTGGCCTGCTCTGTCCGTGTGTGCAGGAGCCGGAGGATATGGCGCTGTTGGCGCAGAAGGTTCTCAATATTTTAGAGGCTCCCTTCGATATTCAGGATATGGAGCTGTTTATCGGAGCCAGCATCGGCATTGGGCTCTTCCCGATGGATGGTATGGATGTCAACACATTGGTGCGAAACGCCGATACCGCCATGTATCACGCCAAGGAGCAGGGGCGGAATAATTTTCAGTTCTATCGCGACAAGCTCAATACCTCTTCCATGGCTCGGATGATTCTGGAAGGGAGTCTGCGTTCGGCCTTGGATCGCAATGAGTTTGAGCTATTCTACCAGCCTCAGGTGGATATCCAGAGTGGTGCTCTTGTGGGAGCCGAGGCGTTGATTCGCTGGAACCATCCTGAACGGGGCATGGTCTCGCCGGGTGAGTTCATCCCTATGGCGGAAGAGACCGGGCTGATTCTACCTATGGGGCGTTGGGCGCTGCGTAGTGCTTGCCAGCGTGCGGTGGCATGGTCCAACGAGGGGCTCCCTCCCATACGTGTGGCGGTCAACCTCTCCGGCTTGCAGTTTCGCCAACCCGACTTTATCGAGATTGTGGAGCGTGAAGTGCAGCGCAGCGGGCTTGATCCGCAATACCTTGAGCTGGAGTTGACCGAAAGCATCGCCATGGGGGATGTGGAGGAGACCTTTGATAAACTTAAGACCCTCTCAGAGATGGGGTGTCAGATTGCCATCGACGATTTTGGAACTGGATTTTCCTCGTTGAGCTACTTGAAGCGTTTTCCCATTGATACCCTGAAGATTGACCGTTCCTTTGTGCGTAATTGCACTGAGGATTCGGAAGATGCAGCTATTGTGAAAACCTTCATTGGTTTGGCCCACAGTCTGAAGCTCAGGGTGATTGCCGAAGGGGTTGAGACCGAGCCTCAGCGGCTGTTTATGGTTCAAAACAGTTGCGATGAAATTCAGGGATATCTCTATGGACGGCCCATGCCCGCCGGAGAGTTTCAGAAAATGCTCACCGAGCAGTTGCATAATGGCGGAGGGGTTCATCTGACCCCATAGCGTCTGAAGCGTGTTGGGTTCTATGCGTGCCTTGAGCCTCTTGGCGTTGGGGGCGTAGAATGGGCGTTGTTATTGGGTGGTTATAGTCCGCACTTATTGAGTTGCTATAGATACGATGCTGCGATCACTGCACGAGATCATCACAGAGGCTCTGGATCGGACTACGCCGGTCCAGGAAGAGGAGAAGATTCCTATCCATCAGGGTTTGGGTCGGGTGCTGGCGGATGCCGTGATGTTGCCTGATCAGGTGGCGGACTTTGATCAATCCACTGTAGATGGCTATGCCATTGCCTATAGCAATCTTTCCCCCAACCGACTCTCCACATTTCGTGTCATCGCTGATCTGGCTCCTGGGGAGTCCTACGGCAAAGCCATCGGGCTGTTTGAAGCGGTGCAGGTCCGTTCGGGTTCTCCAGTTCCCGAGGGGTGTGATTGCATTGTTCTGCATGATGTCGTCAAACATGAGCCGGGTCGCATTGTGGTTCCGCCGGGTCAAAAGAGACAACAAAATATTCAGTTCTCCGGTAGTGCCATGCAGCAGGAAAAAGAGGCCATCGGTGCGGGGGCCTTGTTGGGAGCCGAGGATCTTGGCGCACTTCTGGGGCTGGATCAGCAGAGCCTCACGGTGGTTGGGGTGCCCAAGGTGGCTGTTTTTTCATCTGGTGCCCATGCTTTGATGCTCTCCGGTATGTTGACGGAGATGGGGATGGAGGTGGTCTCTTATCCCTGCTCGGATGGGGGAGATGATCTGGAGGCGTTTGAGGCGCTATTGCTTCAGGCGGCCAGCGAAGCCGATGCGGTGATATGTATGGATCGCCTGACCGATGCTGCGCTGGAGAAGCGCTTGGCCCGAGTGGCCGAGATTGGCGAAGTGCAGGTGATCTCTTCGGCGCTGGAGCCATCGATTCAGAGTGCGTTCGGGCGTATTCGCGGTCGGCCCTTTTTTAACCTTCAGGGGGATCCGGTCTCCACCTGGATTCATCTCATTATGACGCTTCGGCCTGCGCTCTTTCGGTTGATGGGGGTCAATCAACAGCCGGAGGCCCCGCGCTTTGAGTGCGCCTTTCGTGGCCGCTTCCAGAAGAAAAATGAGCGGATCACTTTTCTTCCAGGACGGGTTCATTTTAGCCAGGACGGCAGCAGTTGGGTGGAGATCAGCGGGGCAACAGGTGGTGAAGGGCCGTTGGTGATGGCTGGTCTGATCCGTTCCAATGCTCTGATCCTGTTGCCAGAGGGTGTCATCAACCTGGTGAGCGGTGATCGGGTAACCGTTCAGTTGATCCGCTGTTAATCTTCTTCGTGATGCCTGCCTCAATAGAACCCCTTCTTAGCTGTATGTTGGGTGATTTCTTTCGTTTTTCTGCCGTAGAAGGTTGAAAAAATCCTCTCAGAAGAGTACATAAAACCATTAATGGTGGGCATTTATTGGAATTAACCCACCCCAAGAGGGTCGATTTGATCAGCATGATCCTTGAAAGTTGGATGGATAATGTATGCAATCCAACAACAAAAAACATTAATTGGTTTGCCTTGTGGTTGCACTTTTATGGTATTCGGGTCATCTCAATGTTAAATGGAAAAAGTATTCTAATAACGGGTGGAACCGGCTCCTTTGGCCGAAAGTGTACATCGGTCATTCTTGAGAGATATACCCCGGAACGTCTGATTATCTACTCCAGAGATGAGTTAAAACAGTTTGAAATGGCGTCGGAGTTTGATCATCCCGCCATGCGTTTTCTGATTGGCGATGTTCGAGATGAAGCGCGACTGACCATGGCCATGAACGACGTGGATTGTGTGATCCATGCGGCGGCGCTCAAGCAGGTTCCAGCTGCCGAATACAACCCCATGGAGTGCATCAAGACCAATATTCATGGGGCGCAAAACGTTATCACAGCCGCTATTGAGAACAATGTCCATCGGGTGATCGCCCTCTCCACCGACAAGGCCGCCAACCCCATCAATCTCTATGGCGCCACCAAGCTCGCGTCGGATAAATTATTTATTGCAGGCAACAATCTGGTGGGAAAACGCGATACCCGCTTTGCGGTGATTCGTTACGGCAATGTGGTGGGATCACGGGGGTCCGTTCTGCCCTTTTTTCGTCAGTTGCTGGACAACGGCTGCAAGGAGCTGCCCATCACCGATCCGCGCATGACGCGCTTTTGGATCACCCTGCAACAGGGGGTGGATTTTGTTCTGGAGAATCTCCACCGCATGAATGGCGGTGAGCTGTTTGTGCCGAAGATTCCATCGGTTCGCATCACCGATCTGGCTGAATCTCTGGCACCGGGGCTTCCCACCCGAATTATCGGCCCGCGTCCCGGCGAAAAATTTCACGAGGTGATGTGTCCCAAGGATGACGCTCATTTGACACTGGAGTTTGACGACCACTACATCATCAAGCCAGCCATTAACTTCAGCCATCAACTGCAAAGCGCCCTGGAGAAGCTCTCCGAAATCGGTAAGCCGGTGGAGCAGGGGTTTGAATACAACTCCGGCGCCAACCGCCATTTTCTTAGTGTGGAAGAGTTGGTGGCACTCAATAAAACCATTTTGTAGCCCTTGGGTGCAGCCCACCATTGGTCTGGCGGGCATCACGCATTATGATAGGCGATTCACTTCACCTTTCACGGCTGCGGGAACATTCGATGCGGGCTCACTTAAGATGGTTCATGGCTTTGGCGCTGGCGGCTCTGCTGCTGGCAGGTAGTGAGGCCATGGCCAGTGCGGTGGAGCAGGTGGAGCGGGGGCTTGAGAAGGCCAAAAATCTACAGTTTGATCAAGCCGTCATGCTCTTCAATCGCGCTCTGGAGTCTGGTGAGTTGACGGAGATTCAGCGTGCTGTGACCCTTAATAATCGCGGTGTGGCCTACAAGGCTCAGGGGCAGTTGGCCTTTGCGCTACTGGATCAAATTGAGGCGTTACGCATCCGACCTAATCATCCCCGTCAGCTCTATAATCGGGGCGTGATTCACTTCTTGATGGGGGATTACTCTCAGGCGACCAAGGATTTTCAGTCGCTGATTCGTTATCTTCCCGGCACCCAGACCCCCTATCCCCATCTTTGGCTTTTCTTGGCCATGTCTCGGGATGGTCAAGGTCAAGAGGGTGTCGAGGTTCTCAATCGGCATATCAATATTTTGCAGCGTTTCCCCTGGCCAAGTCCGTTGGTCAAGCTCCATCTGGGGCTGTTGACGCCAGAGCAAGTGTTGCGCAAAGCCAAGGATCTCGACCCCCAGCGTCAGCAGGAGAAGCAGTGCGATACCTATTTCCACCTTGGGCAGATCGAGCTTCTCAAGGGAAATCAGGCGGCGGCTCAGGCGTGGTTTCAACAGGCGGTGCAGACCCAAGCCGTTCGGCTTAATGAGTATCTGGCCTCTCGCAGGGCACTGATTGAGATGACCGAGTCCTCCATGATGGCGGGTTCCGAGGTACCGAACCCAAACCAAGCCGCCTTCATGTCGCCGGTGGTTGTCGATCCGCAGGTGGCCTCTTTACTGGAGATGGTGGCCGAAGAAGAGCGATTTGGGGCCAGGGCTTCATCGTATCCTCATACCATGCGCTCCGAGGCGCTGGCCCAAAATGCGACGACTCCATCTCCATCTCTCAGCCCTGACGGAGAGGAGGGCGCTAAGACTCAGCAGGCGGTTCTTGAACCTCCATTGGCATTGGACATTCCGAACACCGATCCGCAAATGGTAGCCCAAATCCCAGAAGGGGCCATGGAAGAGCATGCCCCCTTTGACTCGCATACAACATCTCCAGACGAGCGGATCACCTCCCTCGCCAAGCAGCCGGTGATTCACCAGACCATTCTGGAGGAGCTGGAGAAAACTGCAGCAAGCTTGGCCAAGGGGCCAACGTTGTTGGAGGAGAAAGAGGTTCCAAAAGCACCTCATGGCTATGGAAAGGTGGTAAGCGGACTTCAGAGCGAGACGGCCAATGTGGCCTATATTGAGTTCGGCAAGGGCAAGAAGCGTCCATCAGCAGTTGATCAAACCAAGAAGCGTACCGTGGGAAGTGCCGCTTGGCACAGCATCAATTTTGCCCTGGACCTTGGCGAATATACCAAGCAGGCACAGATTGACACCGTGGTCAGAGGGATTGATCGTTTTAAATTTCCCCTTTATCAGCAGTGGTATCTGAGCGAAGAGGGTCAGCAGCTCATTCAACTGCGTGCTGGTCCCTTCAGCACCCCGGACGAAGCGACCAATCTAATGAATCGCATTCGCCGGGAGACTCCCATCTCCACCAAAATCGTGGTGTTTGGTCAATAGGAGTCCCCAGGGCATTGCCTATCCATATGGATGGTCTGTCAGCGAATCTTCATGCCGGGCTCGGCACCAGAATCAGGAGAGAGTAAGTGCAGCCCCTTGCCGTTTCCAGCCGCCAGCACCATCCCTTCCGAGAGGCCAAACTTCATCTTGCGGGGTTTTAGATTGGCCACCATGACGGTCAGTCGACCCTCTAGATCTTCCGGTTTGTAGCTGGATTTAATCCCGGCAAACACCGAACGTTGGCCCAACTCTCCCAGATCCAGTTGCAGTTGAAGCAGCTTGTCAGCGCCTTCCACATGTTGGGCTTTGACGATCCGTGCCACGCGTAGATCCACGGCAGAGAAGGCATCAATGGTGATCTCATCACCAATCGGCTCTACGGTAGAGGAGGGGGCTTGGGCCTTTTTCGGTGTGGGGAGAGCCTGTTTGGAGGACTCTACCATCTTATCCACGCCCTTGCGGTCCAGGCGGTTCATCAGGTGTTTGAATTTATTGATCTGGTGACCACCCGGCAGTGGTGTGGCTACGGCATTCCAGGCCAGAGCATCGACGTTCAAAAACTCTATGACCTTCTCCGATACTTCCGGCAACACCGGTTGTAGGTAGGTGATCAGTGCTCTAAACAGATTCAGGGCGATGGTGCAGCTCTCCTGAAGTTGTTCAGCCTTATCAGGATCCTTGGCCAGCACCCAGGGAGCCTGCTGTTCCACAAATTGGTTGGCCTTATCCGCCAGTCGCATGATGGTGAACATGGCACGGGAGAAGTCGCGGTTTTCGTAATGCTGGCCGATCTCCTCACCGGCTGCGGCAAACTCCGCCAGCAGGCCACCATCGTCGGGATAGTGGTCACATAGCGCACCGGAGAACTTTTTCTTGATAAATCCGGCAGTTCTGGAAGCAAGATTAACCACCTTGCCCACCAGATCGCTGTTGACCCGTTGCACAAAGTCATCCAGGCTCAGATCCAGATCATCCACCTTGGAGGTGAGCTTGGCGGCGTAGTAGTAGCGCAGATACTCCGGCTTCAGGTGTTCTAGATAGGTGCGGGCATTGATAAATGTGCCGCGTGATTTGGACATCTTCTGCCCATCCACAGTGAGAAATCCATGGGCAAATACGGCGGTTGGCGTGCGAAACCCGGAGCCCTCCAGCATGGCCGGCCAAAATAGGGTGTGAAAATAGACAATATCCTTGCCGATAAAGTGGTAGATTTCGCTCTCATTGCTCTGGCGCCAATAGGTGTCGAAATTCCGCTCAGTACGATTGCAGAGATCCAGCGTCGAGGCCATATAGCCGATGGGCGCATCCAGCCAGACATAGAAAAACTTACCCGGAGCATCGGGAATCTCAAAGCCGAAATAGGGCCCATCTCGGGAGATATCCCAGTTACGCAGCCCGCTCTCAAACCACTCATCCAGCTTGTTGGCCATCTCATCTTGTAGGGTTCCTGAGCGGGTCCACTTCTTAAGGAACGGCTCAAAGTCCTTCAATTTAAAAAAGTAATGCTCCGAATCCCGTTCAACCGGCAGAGTGCCGCACAGAGCACAGGCCGCTTCTTTCAGATCCACTGGCGAGTAGGTGGCCGAACACACCTCACAGGAGTCCCCATATTGATCCAGCGCCCCGCATGAGGGGCAGGTGCCTCGAATAAAGCGATCCGGCAGAAACATTTCATCCTTGGGGCAGTATGCCTGGCGCACAGTGGCCGTCTCGATGTGCCCAGCCTCCCGAAGCTTCAGATAGATCTCCTCGGCCAGTTGCCGGTTTTCGTCGGAGTTGGTGCTGTAGTAGTTGTCGAATTGGATATGAAAGCCCTTAAAATCGGTGAGGTGCTCATCATGCATGCGCGCCACCAGCGCATCCGGGCTGATGCCTTCGTTCTGGGCGCGAATCATTACCGGCGTGCCATGGGTATCATCGGCGCAGATATAGATACAGTCATTGCCGCGCAGTTTGTGATAGCGCACCCAGATGTCGGTTTGGATGTACTCCACAAGGTGACCCAGGTGGATGTGGCCATTGGCATATGGCAGGGCGCTGGTGACGAGAATTCGACGCATAGGAAGATTCCTGGCTTAGTTTTTCAAGTAAGGACGGAGTTAGGAGTAGGGGATCTTAATCGGCGTAGGTCGGCGGCGGCAATGTGGAAATCGGAAAAGCTCCCCAAACAAAATTTAACATAATATATCTTATGCGACATTAACCCATAAGCAGGCAGCTTGGCAGTCAATCTTAACTTATTGATATTAAATCTCATTTACAATTAGAGGTTCATACTCATAGATGGCCGGTTGATATTAGATCTCATTTACAAACAGAGGCCTATTATCCACAGGTGGCCGGACAGATCGCCAGATCACGATGGCTCAGATGAGCCATCTAACGGACTCTATTTCCACCATGTGGCAGTTAACAGGTTCATCAGCAGCGACTCTTTCTCCTTCTGGGGTTCAGATTCCTGGCTCTGACCCTCAATGAACTTATCGACCGTATAGAGCGATATGTTTGGCTTCATCTGCCAGCAGTCGCTGCCCAGGCCGGCTTTTTGGCACAGATGATTCAGAAACTGTTCTTTGCTGGCCATCTGCTCCCACACCTGGGGCAAAAAGGTCGAACGGTGACCACTCATCTCCAGGATGACGCCGTGAACGCCGGGCTGTAATTTGGCCAGCAAATCGTCACTATCACGGTAATTCAGCGGCTTTGCCGGGGTTAGAATAGAGACCTCTACCGACAATTCGCTGAGCTCTTCTGATGTGACCGGCGGAAAACGCGGATCACGGGTTGCTGCAGAAACAGCGTTACCTAACAGATCATTAGAGAGAGATCTGTGAGCTTCCAACGTGCCGATACAGCCCCGAAGCTGGCCATTTTTCGTCAACGTAACGAAACAGGCGCCCTCCTCCGCCAGTCGCTCATGCTCGCTGGCCAACTTGGCGGGATCCAGTCCCTTTCCGTTGGCCAGGACGCTCTTTAGATGGGCACGGGCGATGGCTGGAAGTTGGGAACCGAAAGTAACGCTGCTATTTAAATCAGTAGTTTGTGATGATCTGGTTAGATCATTTCTTGATTTTCCAGAGAGCTCTTTGCCATAAAAGAGATAACTGGCGTAACCCACCACGCGATCCTTCTCCCCTGCGGTATCTCCTGAGTTTCGATAGTCGGCCAGGGTGGGACGCCACGCCCAGCGTCGAGAGAGCTCAATCAGCGCCTGCATGCCTATGTCGCCGCACGCCTTGCAGTTCTTCATGGCACCAGGGTCCTGTCCCAGTACCGCCTTATGGCACTGCTCGTCCAGCGCCTTGGCCTCTTCATAGGCGTAGAAATGCGAAAGATCGGACGAAATGATGATCAGATCGTCCGGTCTGCGATAGAGATCCAACAGATCGGCCAGACGGCTCCCTTTGACCTTACCGAACACCAGTGGCACCAAGGTGAAATGTTTCACCACCTCCTGCAAAAATGGCAGATGCACCTCCAAGGAGTGCTCCTGGGTATGGGAAACCGGATCCAGGGTGATATCCTTCTCTCCGGCCAACTCCATGGTCATGGCCCGATCAATGGGAACATCACCAAGGGGGGTGCGGTAGGCGCTATAGTTGCCCACCGACATGCCCTTCAGCGGCACGCGATGGCTGGGACCAAGCAGAAAGATGCGTCGCGGCTGATCAGCCGGGGCCTCTTTCAGGGTGTTGTAGGCGCAGGCCGCCGTATAGCCCGAGTAGACATATCCGGCATGAGGCGCCACCATACCTCTGGGTTCCGGGGCACCGCTTGGGGCTTCGTCGAGAAATCCCCGCACCATCTGTCGCAGAGCCGCCTCCTCCCCTGGATAGAACATCCCCGCTACAGCCGGTTGACGCACCTGTGCATTGGCCATCTCCACTCTCCCGAAATATCGCTATTATCTGCGCCGAATGGCTTGCAAACATGTGGCTTCCGGGCCATTCTTACCCGGTTGATGGATGTTTGTTATCATCCTCTGACCCACTCCTTTCAAAATTATCAGGATCCCATGCAATTTCCCATGATCTCCAAGATATTTTTTCTTCTGCTCGCTTTTTTGGTATGGCCGGTGACGACCATGGCCGGGCACGGTTTGAGTCTGGATGGCAAGCTGAAGTATGCTGCCGATTTTCAGCATTTTGAGTATGTCTCCCCCGATGCCAAGATTGGCGGCGTACTGACCCTGCACAGTATGGGTACGTTCGACAAGATGAACCCGTTTACCCTCAAGGGCAGTGCCCCGGATATGCTCTCCGAGCTGCTTTTTGAGACGTTGGCCGCCTCCTCCATGGATGAGCCGTTTGCCCAATATGGGCTGCTGGCCGAAGATATCGATGCCGCTGCCGATGGGCTCTCAGTGACCTACACGCTGCGGCCTGAGGCTAAATTTTCCGACGGCACGCCGGTGATGGCCGAGGATGTGAAGTTCTCCCTGGAGACCATTCAATCCAAGAAGAGCCACCCCTACTATCAGAGCTACTGGCGGGATATCAAGCAGGCGGAGGTATTGGGGCCTCGTAAGATTCGTTTTGCCTTTCGGCAGAAGAACCGCGAGCTGGCCATGATTGCCGGACAGTTGCCGATCTTCAGCAAGGCGTATTTTACCAAGCATGCGTTCGACAAGGGCGGATTGGATGTGCCGTTGGGCTCTGGTCCCTATAAGGTGGGGGCTTTCTCATCCGGGAAGAACATCACCTACGAGCGAAATCCTGATTACTGGGGCTGGACGTTGCCGGTGCGGCGCGGGAGTTATAATTTTCAACGCATCGTGGTGAAATACTTTAAAGATCCTGTGGTGGCCATGGAGGCTTTCAAGGCTGGAGAGTACGACTTTATCTACGTCAATAATTCCAAGCAGTGGGCGCGGGACTACCAAGGTGAGAAGTTCGACGATGGCCGCATCATCAAGGAGAAACTCTCTCATAAAAATGGCCAGGGCATGCAGGGCTTCGTCTATAATCTGCGTCGGAAGATGTTTCAGGATCCCCGCACCCGGCAGGCGCTGACGCTGGCGTTTGATTTTGAGTGGAGCAACAAGAATCAGTTTTACGGCCAGTACACCCGCTCAGAAAGTTACTTCTCCAACTCGGAGCTGGCAGCCCAAGATGGTCCCCCCTCCCAGGAGGAGTTGCAGCTTTTAGAGCCCCTGCGCAAGCAACTCCCAGCGGCGGTGTTTAAACCGGTGGTTCGTCCCCCTTCTACGCTACCGCCGCACTCGTTACGCAAGAATCTGCGTAAGGCCAAGCGACTTCTAAAAGAGGCCGGTTGGAAGATGGGGCCGGAGCGTGTGCTGGTCAATCAAGAGGGCCGGAAGCTGGAGATCTCATTTCTTCTGTCCTCCCCGGCTTTTGAGCGTATTTTGGCTCCCTATACCGCCAATTTGAAGAAACTCGGCGTCAAGCTGGATTTTCGAACCGTGGATATGTCCCTCTATCAGCACCGGGTGGAGAAGTACGATTACGACATGATCGTCTCCGTGTTTTCCCAATCCCAGTCACCGGGCAACGAGCAGCGGACCATGTGGCACAGCTCCAGTGTACAGATGACCGGTGGACGCAACACCATCGGCCTTCAAGATCCGGCGGTAGATGTACTGGTGGATCACATCATCTACGCCGAGGACCGTGCCGGACTGGTCACCGCCTGTCGGGCCCTGGATCGGGTGTTGATGGCGGGATTCTATCTGGTGCCCAACTGGCATATTCCCTACCATCGCATCGCTTATTGGAACCGCTTTGAGCGTCCCAAGAAGCTGCCCCTCTACTACTCGCCGGATACTTGGCTACACAGTTGGTGGGTCAAATAGTTCTGCCAGAGGAAGGGGAGTCTCGCCATGTGGACCTATGTTCTGCACCGATTGCTGCTGATGCTGCCGACGCTCTTTGGCATCATGGCGGTCTCATTTATGGTGATCCAGTTTGTACCTGGCGGGCCGGTAGAGCGGATGATCTCCATGGTGGAGCAGAAGCATAGTGGAGGTGGACATGAAACGGCCACCTCCAGCTCCGGCAGTGGTGGCTATCGGGGTGGACGGGGGCTGGACCAGGCACAGATTGATGCCCTGAAAAAACTCTATGGTTTCGACAAGCCGGCCCATGAACGCTTCATGCTCATGCTGGGCAACTATGTCCGCTTTGAATTTGGCGACTCCTACTACCACCACCGCAGCGTCGTTGACCTGGTGGTGGACAAGCTCCCGGTCTCCATCTCCCTG
>JADFWT010000043.1 GCA_015233785.1 Magnetococcales bacterium | reverse complement strand
TCAAAAGCGCCAAGGCGATTCGGGGGAGCTGCTTTTTACTCATTGGTTCACCACCGTCAAAGAAGAGCCGCCGGTATCCACCAGCAGATCGCGGGCGTTGATCCCCATGGGCATTTTGGCATTGATGGAGGCCAGAATCTGCTTGTTGTTCACCTGCACCAACTGGGTGTCAAGATAGAGCAGATCGCGGGTCTTGGTATATTTACCGATGATCACTGCATAGGCTTTGTATTCAGCCGACAGCTTTTCGATATCCCGCGAGAGCATAAACTCACCGGCTTCGGGTCGAATGGCAAGATCCTGACGCATGCGCGCTTCCACAATGGTGTAGCGCTGCTGAGTAAAGCGGGTGGCCACCTGATCAGATAGCACCATGCCCAGTTCCGAAGAGCTGTCAAGATTGCTGCGGTTGACAAAGCTGGTCACCAAAATCGGCTTGTGCCGATGAAAGGTGGGGTGATTTTTCTTCAGCTCGGCGATCAACGCGTCGGCAATGGAGTGGCTCATGCGGATCAGATCCACTTCGGGAGCCCGCGCCTCCATGCGAACCGGCTGGGGCGGGGCTACCGGGTGAGCCAACGCCTGCGGCATGCGCAACGCTGGTCGGGGCTGTGTCTGTTGTTGCATCGCCTGAGGATAGAGCTGTTGCAACGCTTGGCAGCCGGAAAGCCCGAGAGCCATGAGTACGAGTGCTGCGCTTCTGCCTGGGATTCTCTTAATCATGAGCGGATTCCTGGAACGCTATTTAAAGAGGTCTTTATGGTTGGCTTTCGTCCGGGCCTGTTCCCGGGTGATAAGGCCTTTGTCCATCAGCTCTTGCAAGCTTTGTTCCAGAGTTTGCATTCCCAGGGCACGTCCTGTCTGAATAGAGGAGTACATTTGTGCCACTTTATTTTCGCGAATCAAGTTCTTAATGGCTGCGCTTCCCACCATGATTTCATGAGCTGCCACCCGTCCACCGCCTTTTTTCTTCAGCAAGTTTTGGGCAATGATGGCCCGCATGGACTCAGAGAGCATGGTGCGGATCATATCTTTTTCGGCGGCGGGAAAGACATCGACGATACGGTCGATGGTTTTAGCGGCGGAGGTGGTGTGTAGCGTACCAAAAACCAGATGGCCGGTCTCGGCGGCCGAGAGCGCCAGTCGGATGGTCTCCAGATCGCGCATTTCACCCACCAGAATCACATCGGGATCTTCACGCAACGCCGAGCGAAGAGAGGCTTCAAAGCTGTGGGTATCCCGGTGAACCTCTCGCTGATTGATTAGGCACTTGTGGGATTCGTGAACAAATTCGATAGGGTCTTCAACCGTGAGGATGTGCCCATATTCGTTACGATTTTTATAATCCACCATGGCTGCCAGAGTGGTGGATTTACCCGATCCGGTGGGTCCGGTCACCAGCACCAGACCACGGGGAGTACGGGAGAAATCTTTGAAGATCTCCGGGCAGTTCAGTTGCTCCAGGCTCAGAATGGTAGAGGGAATGGTTCTGAATACCGCGCCAGCTCCGCGATTCTGCACAAAGGCGTTCACACGGAAGCGGGCTAGATTGGGAATCTCAAAGGAGAAGTCCGCCTCCAGGTTTTCCTCATAATCCTTGCGCTGTTTGTCGTTCATGATGTCGTAGATCATGTCGTGAACCTGCTCATGATCCAGCGTTGGGACATCGATGCGACGGATATCGCCATCCACGCGAATCAGAGGGGGCATACCTGCGGATAGATGCAGATCGGATGCGCCGCTTTTGACGCTAAAAGCCAGAAGTTCAGAAATTTCCATAATGGGCTATCCTGTATTGATGGACATGATTCGAGCGTTAATTATCTTCCCTTTGTTACTTTACATGGGGATTGGCATGATGGGCAATGGCATAGCCGATAGGGGGAAGGGAGCGTGGTGATGGAAACTGCCCATTTAGACACAATGAAAAAATCAAGATTTTTGATTAAGGCGAGTTTGATCGGTGTGGCCACGATTGTCCTGGTGGCGGGCCTAGTGCTCTTTGGTTGGATGACCTTCATGCGGATTGAGGCTCTTCAGCAGGATTGGAAGGCGTTTTCCAAGGATGCCAGCGAGCGGACCCAGATTCTGTTTCATATAAAATCCGACCTTGGTTACGGCGGGTTTATTCACAATTTTAAAAACTATGTGATGCGCCAGGAGCCCCATCTTCCCGAGATAATTCAGCGTGATATGAACCATTTTCGCGAGGATATCGACCGTTATGGTGCCTATGCCCTCACACAGGAGGAGAAACAGGCGGTTGCTCGATTTCGACAGGTGATCGACCAATATGCCTGGGCGTTTGAACATGCCAAAAAACGGGTGGCCGAGGGAGTCTCCCCGCAGAAATTGGACCAGGAGGTAAGAATTGATGATCGGCCCGCTCTGGAGGCACTTTCTCTATTGACGCGGCATGTATCGGCGTTGAGTCGGGCGCAGCAGAGCAGTACCTCTCTGCAATTTGATGAAGTCATCACGTTTCTCCACCTGGGTGTATTACTGATTCCCACGCTACTGGCCATGGGGGCAACGCTGATTCTCTTTCTGAAGCGTACGTTGGAGAGTAACCGCTCTCTCTACAGTGCGCGCAGCGAGATGGAGAGCATTTTGGAGACGGCTCCCAACGCTATTTTCAGTCTGGATGATGAGGAAAAGATTACCCGAGCCAACCATGAAGCTCTTCGGCTTTCCGGTTACTCCATGGAGGAGTTGCAAGGGTGTTCATTTCGCCGTCTGGTGCGCCACTTTGACGGATCCACGGGCCAGCCGACAGGGGATCCTGCCAAGGCGTGTCAAACAGAACAATCCCTGCCCATCGAGCATCTGACGCTACTACGAAAGAATCAGGAGACCGTTCCCATTGATCTATCCTTTGATTGGATTCGGTTGGAGGAGGGGGTGGTCGGAACGGTCATTGTGCGGGATATCTCTCTAAGAAGAGCACGTGAACAAGAGTTGCGCACCCAGGCCACGCTTCTCAAGGAGGCCAAAGAGGTGGCGGAACAGGCCACAAAGGCCAAGAGCGAATTTTTAGCGCGTATGAGTCATGAGATTCGTACGCCCATGAATGCCATCATGGGGCTTTCGCATCTGGTGCTGCGCTCTGAGCTCTCCGGTCAGCAACGCAATTATCTGGAGAAGGTGCAGACCGCTACCCGTTCGCTGCTCAGAATTATCAATGACATTCTGGATTTTTCCAAGATTGAGGCGGGTAAACTGGATGTAGAGAAAGTTCCGTTTGTTCTGGATGAGACCCTGGCCAATGTAGCGGACATCGCCACCTTTGCCGCCGAGAATAAATCTCTTGAGCTACTGATTCACACTGAGAAGGGCACGCCCAGTTTTCTGGTGGGGGATCCACTGCGTCTGGAACAGGTGCTGCTGAATCTTACCAATAATGCCATCAAGTTTACCGAACGCGGTGAGGTGGTGTTGTTGACCAGAGTGACCCGTCAGGAGGGGGAAGATCGAGTGGAGGTTCACTTCTCCATCCGTGATACCGGTATTGGCCTTAGTCAAGAGCAGATCGCTAAGCTATTCAACAGCTTTTCCCAGGCGGATGGCTCCACCTCTCGCCGTTTTGGCGGAACCGGGTTAGGGCTGGTGATCTGCCAGCGGCTGGTGGAGTTGATGGGGGGGACGCCTCTTCAGGTGGAGAGCGAGTCGGGGGTGGGTAGCACCTTCCATTTCACCCTGCCCTTTGAGCTTCAGGCGCTGGAACAGCAGCAGATTGACCGCTGGACGCCTCCTTTGCAGCTTAATGGCATGCATGTTCTGTTGGTGGATGATAATCCGGTAGCTCGTGATATTTTGCGAGATGCCATGGAGTCCTTCAAGTTTCAGGTGACTGCCGTGGCCAGCGGCGAGGAGGCGGTGGCCCTGTTTCAGGGCGACACGCCGCACCCTTTTCAGTTGGTATTGATGGATTGGGAGATGTCAGGTATTGATGGAATCGAGGCTACCAAACAGATCAAGGGGCTACACCATCAATCTCCTCCCTTTATCATCATGGTGACGGCCCATAGTCGGGAAAAGGCGGTGCAGGACTCCTCCAGTGTGGGTATTAATGCGCTGTTGAATAAGCCGGTCAATCGTTCGGTGCTCTTCGATACGGTGATGGATCTGTTTGGCCATCGGGTTGAGGATGCTCTCTGTTTGGTCAAGGGTCATCGCTTGGATCCATCCACCGTGGAGCGCCTTCGGGGGCGTCAGGTCCTGGTGGTTGAGGACAATGCTATCAATCAGGAGGTGGCCGAGAAAATTCTTGAAGATGCAGGGATAGTGGTGACGCTGGCCGATGATGGACTTCATGCCCTGAAAATTCTCAAGGATCGCATCTTTGATGCCGTGCTGATGGATATCCACATGCCGAATATGGATGGATACCAGACTACCCGAGCCATTCGTGTCGAGGCGCGTTTTGAGCAGATGCCGGTCATTGCCCTTACCGCCAACGCCCTGCATGACGAAGAGCAGCGCTGCCAAAAAGCAGGCATGAGTGACTATGTGACCAAGCCCATTGATGTGCATCAGCTCTACAAGGCCTTGGCCCGTAACATCAAAGGTCCGGTACTGCCCACCACCCCTGAAAACCGATCCAACACGTTGCGGGTAGAGTCCACCAGCAATCTACCCGATCAATTACCGGGAATTGATCTCCAGGAGGGACTAAAACGTCTTGGTCATAGCCATAAGCTCTTGCGTTCTCTTCTTATTAAGTTTCAGAATGAACATGAGCATGGAGCACAAGAGATGATACAAGCTCTTGAGCAGGAAGATTGGTCTGAGCTGAAACGACTGGCCCACACTATCAAAGGCGTGGCCGCCAATCTTGGAGCGTTCCACGTGGCGGATCGGGCTCTGTTACTGGAAACGGCAGCGGCAGAGGAGGATCGATCCAGCGTCGAGGCAGAGCTTGTTCCCTTTTCCGAGGCGATGGAGCAAGTGGTCTCTTCCATTGCATTGCTGGAATCGGAATCGACGCAACCGGCACCGGCACCGGAAAGTTCTGAGGTTAAAGCGGTTGTTCTCAGCGATCAATTGAGGCCCATTTTTCAGGCGCTATACCCCCTGCTACGTGAGAACAGCCTGGAAGCGGAGGCCCTTTTGCCGAGCCTTCAACCACTTCTCCTGTCGGCCGGTCATAAGAGCGCATTTCAGGATCTGGAGGGTCAGATGCTCTCGTTAGAGTTTGAAAAAGCTACCGATATTGTGGGGCGCCTCGCCAAGCAATTTGATGTGGATGTTAAGGAAACCTCCTGATGTTTACTGGAGAAGAGAGATCAGCCATTTTGATTGTCGATGATGAGGCGGCCAATATTCGCGCTCTGACCCAGGCGATTGATCCCGGCCACGAGGTGCTGTTTGCCACCAGCGGCGAGAAAGCACTGGAGATGGTGGCCAAGCGGACATTTGACCTGATTTTGCTGGATATCACCATGCCTGGTCTGGATGGCTTTGAGGTGTGCCGTCAAATCAAATCAAGTGTCGGGCCTCTCTGCGGTGAGATTCCCATTATATTTGTCACTGCCAGTATCACCGAAGAGGATGAGACTCGAGGACTGGAGCTGGGAGCGGTGGATTACATCGCCAAGCCGTTTCATAGCGCCATTGTTAAAATGCGTATCCGCAACCATCTAAAAACTAAGAAACAGTGCGACTATCTGGCTCATCTTTCCAGCAAGGACGGTCTCACCGGAATCAACAACCGGCGTCTCTTTGATGAGGAGTTGGCCAGAGAGTGGTCACGATCTGTCCGGGCGCAATCCTCCCTGTCGTTGATTATGATCGATATCGATTGCTTCAAGCCCTACAACGACCATTATGGCCATGCGGAGGGTGATGTCTGTCTGAAGCGGGTGGCGGAGACGCTGAATTCGGTGATGGTGCGTTCCACCGACCTGTTGGCCCGGTATGGGGGGGAGGAGTTTGTCTGTCTACTGCCGGAGACCAATTGCGAAGGGGCGAGATTGACCGGGGAGAAGATGCGCCAGGCGATTGATAAACTGAATATTCCTCATGCCCACTCCATTACCACGGATCATATCACCATCAGTGTCGGCACCTTTCATATCCATCCCTCCCGCCAAACCACGCCTCTTGAGCTGATTGAGAAGACCGATCAAAATCTCTATCGGGCCAAGAAGGAGGGGAGAAATCGAGTGGTCAGCTCCGAATTCGTTGAGCGCTCCTGAAAGAGTACCGATCACGTTGGCATGCAGAAACATCCCGTCTCAAACCCCTGTCCACCACCCGGCCAATCCGTTATAATTTTCAGTTTTAAGCCGCATTCGACTCGACTCAATAAAGGGGATGAAAAAAATGGCGCTGGATAGCAACAAAGCCAAGGCCCTCGAAGCTGCCATTGGCCAGATTGAACGGCAGTTTGGTAAAGGCGCAATTATGCGCATGAACGACGAGGCTGCCGAGAGTATTCCTGCCATCTCCACCGGGTCGTTGGGACTGGATATCGCCTTGGGAATTGGCGGGCTTCCACGGGGGCGGGTGGCGGAAATATACGGCCCAGAGTCCTCCGGAAAAACCACCTTGACGCTGCATGTGGTGGCCGAGGCCCAGCGTCTGGGCGGCGTAGCGGCTTTTGTGGATGCCGAACACGCGCTGGATCCCGTTTACGCCAAAAAGTTGGGTGTCAACGTGGATGATTTACTTATCTCCCAGCCTGACCATGGTGAGCAGGGGCTGGAGATCACCGATATGTTGGTGCGTTCCGGGGCGGTGGATCTGGTGGTGGTGGACTCGGTGGCGGCCCTCACCCCTAAGGCGGAGATCGAAGGAGATATGGGCGATGCCCACGTGGGCCTTCATGCCCGATTGATGTCGCATGCCATGCGTAAGCTGGCCGGCAGCATCTCCCGTTCCAAGGCGACGGTTATCTTTATCAATCAGGTGCGTACCAAGATTGGCATAGTATACGGCAATCCCGAAGTGACCACCGGCGGCAATGCCCTTAAGTTCTACGCCTCGGTACGGTTGGAGATCCGCCGGGCCGGTAAGCCGATCTCCGACAAGGAGCAGGCTATCGGCAGTCACTGTAAGGTGAAGGTGGTGAAAAACAAGATTGCCCCTCCATTTCGCATTGCCGAGTTTGACATTATGTTCGGTGAGGGGATCTCTCTGGAAGGCGAAGTGCTGGACATGTCGGTGGATGAAAAACTGCTGGAGCGTTCCGGCTCCTGGTACTCCTACAAGGGAGAGCGCATCGGCCAGGGTCGCGAGAATGTCCGCAACCATCTCAGAGAGAATAAGGCGCTGCTTCACGAGTTGGAAGATCAGTTGCGCATCAAAAACGGTCTGGCGCCCCGCCACAGCGGTTCGCCGGTCGACACCAAGCAACCGCCGCCGTCGCCGCACCCCAAAGCCGGAAAAGGCAATAAAGGCAGGGCAGGCGCTTGATGGGCGAAACCCTCTCCATGTTGGACGAGGTGGACGAATCTCCAGTTCGTCTGGAGCTGGAAGAGCGCTATCTGGCCTACGCACTCTCCACCATTATCAATCGTTCGTTACCGGATGTGCGCGATGGGCTGAAGCCGGTTCATCGACGCATTCTGTTTGCCATGCGGGCGCTACGGTTGGCACCTCGCAGCAGCTATAAAAAATCTGCCCGTGTGGTGGGTGATGTAATCGGCAAGTTCCATCCCCACGGTGATCAGGCGGCGTATGATGCCATGGTGCGTCTGGCGCAGGATTTTGCCGTCCGTTACCCGCTGGTAGATGGTCAGGGAAACTTCGGCAACATCGACGGCGATGGGGCCGCCGCCATGCGTTACACGGAGGCGCGCTTGACCGCCGTGGCGTTGGCGTTGATGGAGGATCTGGATAAGGATACGGTGGAGTTTCGCCCCACCTATGATGGATCCCAGGAAGAGCCGGTGGTCTTTCCGGCCCGCTTTCCCAATCTTCTGGCCAACGGCTCTTCGGGGATTGCGGTGGGTATGTCTACGGCGGTTCCACCTCACAATGTGGCGGAGTTGCTGGATTGCTGTTTGTATCTGATTAAGCATCCCGATGCCGACCCAGCGGATCTTCTGGAGATGCTGCCCGGTCCCGATTTTCCCACCGGCGGGCAGTTGATCTCCACGCCGGCAGAGCGACGAGTGGTCTATCGCACCGGGCGGGGCTCGTTGCGGCTGCGCTGTCGCTGGGAGCTGGAGAAACGGCCCCATGGTGGATGGCGTATCATTATCACCGAGATTCCCTATCAGGTGCAAAAATCGCGCTTGATTGAACGCATCGCCCAGTTGATCATTACCCGAAAATGCCCGTTTCTCACCGATGTGCAGGATGAGTCGGATCTGGAGCTGCGGATCGTTCTGGAGCCTCGTGCCAAGACGGTGGATCCCGATCTGGTGATGGCGTTTCTCTTTAAGAACTCCGACCTGGAGACGCGGGTATCGTTTAATCTCAATGTGATTGTGGACGGCACCCGTCCCGAGGTGATGAATCTCACCGGGATTTTGAAGGCGTGGCTGGACCACCGTTTTGTTGTGCATACCCGCAGGGCTCAGTATGAGCTGGCCCGTATCGAAGAGCGTCTCCATCTTCTGCAAGCATTTCTCATCGTCCACCTCAATATTGATGAGGTGATCGCCATCATCAAGGAGCACGATGAACCGGCTCCTGTATTGATGGCGCGTTTTCACCTGGATGAGATTCAGGCGGAAGCGATCCTCAACATGCGTCTGCGTGAGCTGCGCAAGCTTGAGGAGATGAAGATTCGCAAGGAGATCGATGAGAAGAGTGCTCGGGCGGAAAAGTTGCGTGCCATGCTAGCCAGTGATCGGCTGATGTGGAACGCCATCGGTCGGGAGCTGAAAGCCACCCGCAAGGAGTTTGCCGATCCTCGTCGTACCGAGATCGTCGAGGCGTTGCCGGAGGTCTCTCTGAAGCCGGAAGATCTGGTTCAGCGGGAGCCTATTACCGTCATAGTCTCCAAGCTGGCCTGGGTGCGTACCATGCGTGGCCATGATATTGACCAGAGCAAGTTGCGCTTTAAGGGGGAGGATAGCCTTAAGATCGCCATTCCGGCCTATACGGACGATACCATTTCATTTGTTTCAAAGGGGGGTAAGGTGTTTTCGGTGCTGGCAGATCGGCTGGCGAGTGGCCGCCGTTTTGGGGATCCTCTCACTGTGTTGTTTGACCTGGAGGCATCGGACCAGTTTGTTTGGACGCTGGCTGTTCAGAGTGACCAGGAGTACTTTTTTGCCACCACATTGGGGCAGGGATTTCGTGTCAAAGGGTCTGACCTGATGGCCACTCAGAAGAAGGGTAAGCAGGTTTTGACGCTGAAGGGGGACGATGCGCTGCTTAATCTCTATCCCGTCGCGGGGGAGGAGCTGGCTGCCATCAGCAGCGGTCGCAAGATGCTGATCTGCCCCCTTCGGGAGTTTCCGCAGCTTGGTCGTGGAAAAGGTGTTCGTATTCAGCGTCTTACCAAGGATGAACATCTGGTGGATGTCATCACTTTTGACCCCAAGGTCGGGATCACATTGGATTCAGGTCGTCGTAGTCGAACCATCACCGATCTTGATCATTGGCGATCCCATCGGGCTCTGCGCGGGTCGGTGCTACCTCACGGCTTTATGCGTGGCGCCTGTTTTGTTCATGATCTCAAGTAGCATTGATTTCGATCATAGTGAGAATTGAGTGGGTTATTCGATCCACTCTGCGAACTAATACGTCAAATAGTTGAATATCTTCTCAAGTTTTAGTCCTTTTTTTCCGAAAACATACCAGGGACACCCCTCTTTTATGGAGGAGTTGTTCGATGTCTGTATTGAATAATCCTGGTTGAATAGTATGGTAATGAGGCGTGTAACGCGTTGTTATGATTGGCATTAAGTAAGACAACAAAGTATTATGGTGCGATTGCAACTGGACCATGTCGAACAGCAATCTTAAATACGAAACTCTTCAGATAAAAAGGGTTTTGCACCAAGCGTTTAAAGAGAACGCCATGCTAGAGGTGTCTCTGGATTCTGAGAACGCTTCCCGATATGGCGCGCGACTGGTCCAGGTTCCTAGTTATAAGGTTGAAGATGAATCTGATGATATTCTTGCCCAACTCTCCACCCAGTTGACCAGCTCGGTTGGTGCCGAAGAGAAAAAAGATGAGGAGGAGAAAGAGAAAGAGTCGCTCTCCTTCCATATATCACCCCTGGAGCCATCCAGCGGCAATCTGAAGATTCGCCGTTGTAGGCAGGTATTCATATGGTTCCATGCCGGTCGGTTTCTGTATGATACGCGGGTTATTTTCAAGAGCATCGTGATGCTGGATGGGGCTCAGGCGATTCGGCTCAGCTTTCCCAATATTCTGCGCTCCATGAGTTATCGAGAGCAGCATCGGGCGGAGATTCCCAGAAAGGTCATCATCCCCATGTCGGTACAGAAGCGAGGATTCAAGCCGATTCCGGCCCAGTTGCTGGATATATCATCCGGGGGGCTTTCGTTTGCCTGCCGTAGCCGCAAGCCGCTTTCACTCACCCAAGGGGATAAGATGAACCTGACCATTGGCGGCGAGTGGGGGCCGATCTCCGCCTTTGGTACGATCTGCAACATGACTGCAACACGGGATATCAATGACCTTCAGGTGACCATCCAGTGTTACGGTTTGCAGTTTAAGATGCTCTCGGTAGCAGATGCTATGACGGTAGATCGTCTGGTCAAGCAGTTTACCGCCAAGCCCGAAGAAACGATTTAGCCAGCCCCGCCGCCCCCGGCAATCACCTCGCGTTTACCAGCGCCATTGGGCTCTGTAATCAATCCCTCGCTCTCCATCTGCTCCACGATACGTGCCGCACGGTTGTAGCCGATCTTGAACTGCCGCTGCACCATGCTGGTGCTGACTCGGCGGGAACGAATGACGTGCTGAACCGCTTGCTCGTAGAACTCGTCCTGATCGCTGGGTGCGCCGCCTGGTGTGGCTGGCATCATGGCCATGGCCCCTTCGCTGGCGATGGGCTGGTCACCCTCGTCGGGGCGGTGGGTTAAGACATTCTGATCGTAGAGTGGTTTGCCTGTTTTCTTTAGGAAATCCACTAACTTGTGGACCTCTTCATCTTTGACAAACGGCGCATGAATTCGCTGCAAATGGGAGGTGGCTGGGGGTAGATAGAGTCCATCACCCATCCCCAGCAGTCGCTCGGCTCCTACCTGATCGAGAATGGTGCGGGAGTTGATGCCCGATGAGACGGTAAAGGCAAGGCGGGTGGGAAAGTTGGCCTTGATGAGGCCGGTGATGACATCGACCGATGGACGTTGTGTCGCAATAATCAGATGCAGACCGGCGGCTCGGGCCATCTGCGCCAGACGGGCGATGGCGGGTTCCACCTCTTTGCCAACCTGAATCATCAAGTCAGCCAGCTCATCCACCACGATGACGATCATCGGCTTGGTCTCCAGCGGGATCTCTTCGTCCTGCTCCACCGGCAAGCCTGTTTCCGGGTCAAATCCAATTTTTACTTTGCGGGTTAGTGTCTTGCCCGTCTTTTTCATCTCGCGGACTTTGTTATTGAACCCCGCCAGATTGCGTACGCCAACCTCACTCATAAGTCGGTAGCGCTCTTCCATTTCGGAGACGGCCCATTTGAGCAGTGTCGCCGCCTGTCGAACATCGGTCACCACCGGCGACAACAGATGCGGAATTGATTCATAGACCGAAAGCTCCAGCATTTTCGGATCCACCATCAAAAAGCGCACTTCATCCGGCCTGGCATGAAATAGAATAGAGCAGATGATCGCATTCACCGCCACCGACTTACCGGAGCCTGTGGTTCCCGCCACCAGCAGATGGGGCATTTTAGCCAGATCTGCTGCCACTGGGCGTCCGGTGATATCCGATCCTAACGCTACGGCCAAGGGGCTTTTCTTCTCAATGGCGCGATACTCTTCCGACTCCAGCACTTCGCTCAGATAGACGGTTTGGCGCGTTTCGTTAGGCAGTTCAATGCCGATGACGTTTTTACCCGGAATATTGCCCACCACCCGCACGGAGGTCGCCATGATGGAGCGGGCCAGATCGTCGGCCACGCCGATCACCTTTGCGGCGCGCAATCCCGGTGCCGGATCCAGCTCAAAGGTGGTGACCACAGGTCCAGGCAACACGTCGGTAATCTGCCCTTTGATCTTGAAGTCGCTCAGCTTCTCTTCAAGGATGCGCGCTTTCTCGGCCAGACTTTCCGGGGAGGGGCCGCGCCGCTCATCACCCGGCTTGGTCAGCAGGTCAAGAGGTGGTAGCGGGGCCGGTTCATCGGTAGGAGGCGGCGGTTCCTGTTCAGGTTGCGGTGCCGGTTGATAGGCAACGGGAGCCACAGGGGCTACCGGGGAAGGGGGTGTTGGAGCCGGGGCTACCGGGGAAGGGGCCACTGGAGCCGGGGCTACCGGGGAAGGGGCCACTGGCTCTGTCGTCATCGGCTCTGAGGGCGTTGGCCTCATGGGCGTTTGGGCGGCAGGCGTTGGGGCCACTGTCTCTGGTGCCACCGGTTTCGGAGTTTCGATTTCTCCCGACAGTGTGCCTGGTTGGGTTTCTGCGACCCAAGGTGCCGGGGGTGAATTGGTCTCTGCTGCCTCATCAGCAGGAATCATCACCGGTGCAGGCGGCGGCTCTGTTACCTGGAGAGTTGGGGTCTCAAGGGGGGCTTTGTTTTGGCCAGTGGTGGGCTGAACAGGCTGTAAAGGCTTCTCATTGGGGCTCTCAAACCCCTCTGGCAAGCTCCAGTCATCCTCGTTAGGGGGTCTCTGAACCTCAACGAAAGCATGGGGTTGGTTCTCATCCGCCAAGGACGGTTCCGCACTGCCTGCCGGTCCCTGTCCTGGGGTCAACCCGGCTGCGGAAACGGCCTCCTGAAGGCTCTGCTCCGAGAGGGAGTGGTCATGGCCAAGTGGCGTGTCATCCTCCATGCCCAGCTCGCCATCCTGAAAGGCGTGTAGTCGGGCCAGAATTTCATCTTTGGAGGCGGGCTTTTCCTTATGGGCTGGGTGCTCTTCCGATGTTTGGGGAGGCGCCAGACTCTGGGCTGACGGCAGCGCTACACCAGAGGTCTCCGTAGCGGTGGAAGCGGCTATCTGGGTGGTAGGCTGTATGGGGGCAGGTTCTTCTGCTGGAGCTGCCACGACCGGAGACTCCACAATCGGAGGCGGGGGCTCTGTAAGGGGCGGTGTTACAACGGGCGGTGCCACAACGGGCGGCTCTTCAATGGGAGCTTCCACAACAGAGGAGAGTGTCGGAGGTTCCGGCCCGGAGGCTACCGGCGATGCCGGTGTTGTGGGGGGTGTTGATACAATGTGCTGGGCCGTTGGCTTTGAGGTCGTTGGCGGCGGGGCATCAAACGCATCATCGGCAAAGCCCAAATCGGGCTCCACTCGCTCATCGAGACGGGGGTGATGCAGGGGCTCTTCAAAAGCGGGCTCTACGCCGTGAGGCGGGAGCGCATCCGCGTCGTCAGGTTCAGAGGAGGGGGCACTCTTCTTACCTTTGCGCTTCATCAATGCTGAAAGCGTGGGGAAACTGCGCTTAGGTCGTGACGCCTCAGGCGGCTCCTGTTCCTCTAGCGGGCTCTGCTCGGGGAGGTCTTGCATCTCCTCTGGGTGTTGGTCACCTGCTTCCGGGCGGTACTCACCATCCGGCGGTGCTTCATGGTCGAGATCGTGCTCCTCGTCGTCATGATAGCGCTCGTCGTACGCCTCCTCATCATAGGGGCGGTCATCTTCTTCGGTGTACTTGTCCGGCTCGCCATCATCCCGGCGCGGTTGATCCGGCAGGCGCAGCCCGGAGAATACATTACGCGCTGCCGTGGCCATTCCATGCCCTGTCATGGAGACCGCTTTGCCGGGGGTAATTCCTTCAAAGCGCCCCGTAACGACGGAGGTGATTCTCAGAATAGAGAAGCGCGTCAACACCATCAGCGACAGCAACCCCAGCGAGATCAGTAGAATCATACTGCCCCAGAAGCCGAAGTTGTGCAGCATGACGGCGGCGCCTTCAAACCCCATTATGCCGCCAGGGCCAGCCGGAAGATGCTTTGTCCAGGACAGATCACTCGGTGCCAGAATACCGAGAATCAGAGAGGTGACGGCCACCACGGTGGGGGTGCTGAGCAGCCGATCCAGATAGAGATGTTGCTGCTCTTGCTTGCGAAACAGCCGCAGCCCCATCGAACCCAAGATAAGGGGAATCCACCAGGCACCGAGCCCCAAAAATTGAAAGAGCACATCGGAGAGATAGGCCCCGGAGACGCCGCCAAGGTTCAGAACCTCACCACTTCCCGTATTGTTAAAGGATGGGTCGGTGCGCTCATAGGAGGAGAGCCCCAACACCATAAAAGCGGTGATGGCCAGGAATGCCACGCCCATTCCCTCGCGAAACACGGGGGAGATGCGAAAATCCGGCAGGCTGGGCAGGCCCGGAAGCTTGAGGCCACGCCCTCCTTTGTTGCGGGCTGTCGACTTGCGTCGGTTACGTTTTTTATACTGCTTGGTGCGGGTGACCATCGCGTCACATCTCCATCACCAGGGGCAGCACCATGGGACGACGCCCCAGTTCACGTTTGAAGAACCGGCGCAGCGCCCGGATGGCCAGGTCGTGGGCATCCGCTTCATCTTCTTCGCGAAAGTCCATCCCTTTTGGCCCCAGAATCAACGCCTCTTTAATCTTCTCTCTGGCTTTTTGCAAAAGCTCCTCGTTTTGGTCTTCATAGACCACGCCACGGGTCAGAAGCTCTGGTTCGCCAAGCAGTTCATTGGTCTCCTTATCCAGGGTCAGCACCACCAGGGCAAAGCCGTTCTCGGAGATGTTGCGACGATCCCGAAGGACAATATCCCCCACATCGCCTACCCCCTTACCATCCACGAATACCCGTCCGCTGGGCACACTGTCAACAATTGCGATGCTCGAACCATCCAGGGCGATTACATCGCCATTGGAGGCTACCAGGGTGTTGTCCCGAGGAATACCCATCTCCCAGGCCAGGCCGCGATGGCGGTAGAGATGGTTCATTTCGCCATGGATCGGCATGAAGAACTTCGGCTGGGTCAGCGCCATCATCAGGCGCAGATCCTCACGCGGAGCGTGGCCGGAGACATGAATACCGTCGGTATTTTTTTCGTGCAGCACATCGGCACCCAGCTCAAAAAGCCGGTTGATCAGGGTCCAGATGGTGCGCTCGTTGCCGGGGATGAACTTGGAGGAGAAGACCACCATATCGTCATCCTGAATTTTAATTTCCCGATGGTCCCCATTGGCGATTCGCGATAGTGAGGAGTTGGGTTCGCCCTGACTGCCGGTGGAGAGCACCAGCAGCGACTCTCTGGGGTAGCGGCCAAATGCCTTGATATCCACCAAGGTATCTTTGGGGATGTCCAGATAGCCCAGCTCCTTGGCTACCTGAACATTGTTGATCATGGAGCGTCCGGTAAGAACCACCTTGCGTCCCATTTTTTTTGCGGCATCCAACACCTGTATGATGCGCTGAATGTTGGATGCAAAGGTGGCCAGGATGATCAACCCCTTGGCACGGGGCAGAATAGTATCCAGAGTTTTGCGCACCGTCTGCTCGGAGATGGTACTGCCGGAGCGGGTGACGTTGGTGGAGTCGGAGAGGAGTGCCAGCACCCCCTTCTCTCCCAGCGTGGCCAGGGTGAACAGGTCGGTAGGCCGACCATCCACCGGGGTGTGGTCCATCTTGAAGTCGCCGGTATGCACAACGGTCCCCAAAGGGGTGGTAATGGCCAGGGTGCAGGCATCGACGATAGAGTGAGTCACCTGGATAAATTGGATGGAGAACGGCCCCAACTGCACGGTTTCACGCGGCTTGGCGATGCGCAACGATCCCATGTCCAGGCGGTACTCTTTGAATTTGCGTTTGACCAGGCCAATGGTGAGGGGCGTGCCGTAGACCAGACCGCCCAGCTTGGGCCATACGTGAGGCATGGCACCGATGTGGTCTTCATGGCCGTGGGTGATCACAAAGCCTACAATTCGGTCCTTGTTCTCTTCCAGAAAGGTGGTATCGGGAATGATGACATCCACCCCCGGCGTCTCGCAATTTGGGAAGGTGATACCGCAATCAACCACCAGTAGCTTACCGGCAAACTCATACACCATCAGGTTCATGCCGATTTCACCGAGACCCCCAAGAGGGATCATTTTGATGGGGCCTTGCTCTTGTGTCGTGCTCAAGGTGTTACCTCTTCTTCGGCGGCTTCGCGCCGTTGCCGATTACGTTCGATGATCCGTCCCCCAAAAATGGAGATTTCATAAAGTGCCAGCAGCGGGATGGCCAGAAATATCTGTGTCATCGGGTCGGGGGGGGTGAGGAGCGCCGCCGCCATAAATGCCAGTACAATGTTGTATTTCCGTTTGGTGATCAAGGACTGGGTAGAGATGATGCCCGCCTTGATCATTAGCAGAAGCGCCACCGGCAGTTGAAAGGCGATACCGAAGGCGAAAATCAGTTTAATCACCAGACTCAGGTATTCCCGAATAGAGGGAAGTGCCTCAATGCCGGCGGTTTCAAAGCCGAGAAAAAATTTAAACGCCAGTGGAAAGATAAAAACGTAAACCAAGGCCCCACCAGAAAAAAACAGAATTGGCGTGACCAATAAAAAGGGCAGAATGGCGTTTCGCTCGTGGCGATAGAGCCCCGGTGCGATAAAGAGCCACATCTGGGTAAACACCACCGGAAGCGCCAGAAACAGCCCCCCTAGAAAGGCCACTTTGATATAGGTGAAGAACGCCTCGTGCAGGCCGGTAAAGATCATTTTGGCGTCCGGGCCCATCACTTCATGAAGCGGATGCACCAGAAAGGCGAAAATATCTTCCGCCACGCCGTAGCAGGCCAGAAAGGCGATCAAAATCGCCAGTGCGGACTTCATCAGCCTTTGTCGCAGCTCCAACAGGTGTTCAATGAGCGGCGCTTTGGATTCGGAATCCTGATTCATGATGTGGAAGGATCCTTTGGCGAAGAGGAGGGTGACGGCTCGCTCTTTGCTTCTGCTTGGGCCTCTTGTGGGGCGCTTTGGCTGTCCAGTCCCAATTCGGGATCCACGCCGTGGGGGGCGGGTGGTTCATTGACGCCGGGCAGATCATCCATGGGGTTATCGTAATGCACCTGGGCGTGTGGATGTTGTGTGGGGGCCGGGCTGGTATGGACATCCGCCGCCTCCATATCGATGCTCTCCTTGACCTCGTGCATCAGCCGCCGGCCCTGACGTACCACTTTGGCCAGAGCTCTTGCTACCTCCGGCAGCTTATCCGGTCCAATGACCACCAAAGCCACGATAGCAATGACGAATATTTCACCCCAACCCATACCGAACATCTGCGCTGGTCTCCGTTTAGACGGCCTTGTCGGTTGGTTTTACATCGTCGGCTTCGCGTTTGGCATCGCCCTCAATGGTTTTAGCTTCTTCCGAGACAGCTTGTGCGACATCTGTCTCTTTCTCGTCCATAGCGGTCTTGAAGCTCTTAACGCCCTTGCCGAGATCGCCCATCACTTTGGGCAGCTTGCCCGCGCCGAAGATGACCAGAACAATGACCAGAATAATGATGATTTCAAAGGTGCCGAGGCCGAACATGGCGCAAATCTCCTCAAATGTGGCGGACGACCGAGCGGCCCCTGCGCCGCCGGATTCAACATGTTAACAGCAGGGGGGGCGCTACACCAGCATCTATCCGGTGCACACCAGCCCGATGAGTGCCCTCTTGTGAATCACCCGTGTCAGGGGTTGCCAAAGGGTTACAGGGGGGCATTACTCCTTTGGGGCGACATCCGTAAACGGGGCAGGCGGTTGATTTGTGGTGCTGGTGGCAAGTCGTTCCAGCTCCTCCTGTACCACTCGGTACGCCGGGGAGGTCGGGGGCAACTGGGCCTTCAGGCGGGTCAGGTAGGTTTTGGCCTCTTGAGTTTTGTTCATGCGCATGGTGAGAGAAGCCATAAACCAGAGTGCTTCCGGGTGGTTGGGGGCTTTTTCCAAAATAGCATGGTAGAGTCGAACACCTAGTTTCAACATGGTTTGATCATCCCGACCCACCAAAAAGTCGGCCAGGGATATGGCGGAGCCCAGGTCATCGGGCCAGCGCTGCAACAGATGGGCAAACGCCTCCATGGCCTGCCACTCCCGATCCAAAGCTGCCTGAGACCGCGCCAGACGCTGCCACCCCTTATGATCATCCGGTTTTTCTTTCAGACGTTCGGCCAAGCCGTCCACCATGGCGATAATTTCGGCTTGACTGGGGGCGCGTTGGGGACGGTCGCCGCGACCCTCCATAGCCATTTGCGCCTGATAGGCGGGGAGGCCAAACGTCATATAGAGCCCTCCGGCCAGCAGCAATCCCACCAGAGCCGCCACTATGCCCAACCTGCGATCTCCGAGAATCAGCGGTGTTGAGGTGCGTTTGGTCGGAGTTGGTGAGGCCGCTTTGGCCTGGTCCTGTTGATCCATTTTCTCCAGGGTGATTCCCAGTTCGCTCTCCAGCTCAATTCGGGTGGCTTTAAGCGCTTCCGAGGAGCCGCCACTGGCCAAATCCACCTCCAGATCGTTAAGCTGACGCAATAGAAGATCCCGGCGTACCGCCAGCTCTGCCCGTGGATCATCTTCCAATCCTACCGGCGGCGGCTGATTGCCATTGCTGGTAAAAAGTGGATGAAAAACATAGGCTAATGTAATGAGGCCAAGGGCGGTCAGTAGCATTATTAGCGTCATGTTGTAACATAATCCCCGTCAATAATGGGCTGTAATTAGGTGAAGTATCTTGTATGGTCGCGCTATTTTGAAGCGAGACGCAGTAGTCGGTCATTCATCTCGTTGACCCGCTCCACCAGAAGCTCAATGAGGCTATCTTTAATCTGTTCGCGCACTTCCGGGCTCATCTGGGCCAGACTCAGTTCGGTGACGCGCATAACCACCACGCCATTTTCGTTACAGATGACGTTGGAGGAGCGGGTGGCCCCGCTGAGGAACGCCATCTCGCCGATGATGGCCCCTGGACGCAGCGTGGCAATGATCTGATCCGGTTTTTTGTTGCGCGTAACTCGGGCGCTTCCGCGAATCAGAATAAAAAAATCCCGCTCTCGGGACATCTCCCGCACAATCGGTTCATTGGCATGAAAGCGAAGAAAATTGTTGTCCATGGAGGCGATCTGCTCCTGAACACTCCGGGAGAACACCTTGAAGACAGGAAGTTTTGCAATGAGATCCGCCAGCGTTGAACCCGTCATAGTGGTTATCAAACCTCAAAAAAATCATTAGGAATCGATCAATCATGGCATGGTATATAGCGTAACCAAGGGCCAACGCGCCATAATCCCATCTCTGTGGCTGGGGGCTCTTCACCATGGGGACTCCCGATGAATCTATCGAAAAATGGTGGAATAGACAAATATCAAGATGGCTCTGAATGGTCGCGAATGGGGCTTTCAAGGCGTAGATAAAGGAGGCGATATGCCGGAGCTGCCGGAAGTTGAGACTGTATGTCGTGGATTGGCGCCTCACCTTTTGGGAAATAAAGTGACCAAAATGGTGGCTCGAAGAGCCTCTCTGCGCTGGCCGATTCCCATCAAGGAGCTGAAGCAATCCTTTCTGGGTAAGGAGATTGTAGCCCTGCGGCGACGAGGAAAATATCTGCTGATGGGCGTGGAGGGGGGCTGGGCGCTGTTCCATCTGGGGATGAGCGGCCATCTCCGTGTGGAGGAGCGCACCATAAAACCTAGAAAACATGATCATGTGGATCTCCATCTAAGTCCGGGAGAGGATCTTCTGCGATTCAATGACACCCGCCGTTTTGGGGCGCTTCTCTGGATTCCTGAAGCGGAGCCGGAGCGCCATGTTCTACTTAGCCCACTAGGGCCGGAACCCTTGGGAGAGATGTTTACCGGGAGATATCTTCATGGGCGGGCCAAGGCGAGACGTCTGGCGGTGAAAAATTTCATCATGGATGGGCGCGTGGTGGTGGGTGTCGGGAATATTTACGCCTCAGAGTCGCTGTATATGGCCGGGATTCACCCTGAAACCGCTACGGGCGCGTTGAGTCTCTCACAGTGCGTCCGTCTGGTAGAGGCTATTCGGGAGATTCTGGCCCAGGCTATTGAGAAGGGGGGAACCACCCTGCGGGATTTTCGTAACGGGGAGGGTAAGCCGGGCTATTTTCAGCAGGTGCTGGCGGTCTATGGGCGTCAGGGAGAGCCGTGTCGTCAGTGTGGAGCGGAGATTCAGACCCTGCGCCTGGGGCAGCGCAGCAGCTTTTTCTGTCCCGGCTGCCAACCAGCGTCAGGCCATGGTTAAGCCTCCGATTCATGACGGCTCAGGATCATGATGTTATTGGTGTAATCATCGAGAGCACTCATTAACCCCGATGGTTGCCGCTCAAACATAAAAAAAGCGGGTGAGGAGGACACGCGCTTTTTTCAGTTTAGGGTGGTGGCGAGATCCATTTC
>JADFWT010000042.1 GCA_015233785.1 Magnetococcales bacterium | reverse complement strand
TCGCGACTCACCGACGAGAGAATCCAGATGGGTACATCACACCACTCGGGAAGCGCCCGAATACCTTGCGCCAGATCTTCACACAGCTCCACCCCGGCCGCATCAAGCTTGGTGATCACAACTCCACGCGGCTTAAGAGCCAGATTGGCCGCATATTGGGAAAGCTCCGACTCGATGGTCAGAAAATTATCCAACGGCTCGCTGTCATCCATGGGCATGGCATCCACCAGATGCAGCAGCCCGGTACAGCGCTCCACATGGCGCAAAAAAGCGTGCCCCAACCCGCGCCCCTGGCTCGCCTCCTCCACCAGACCGGGAATATCGGCCATCACCACCTGGGACTCCTCTCCCACCCGCACCACGCCCAGTTGGGGTATCAGTGTGGTAAAGGGGTAATCGGCAATCTTGGGCCGTGCCGCCGAGATCGACGACAGGAGGGTGGACTTTCCTGCATTAGGCAGCCCCACCAACCCCACATCCGCCAGCAACTTCAGCTCCAGCCGCAACCACATCTCCGTCCCTTCGCCGCCCTCTTCAAACTGGCGGGGCGCGCGGTTTGTAGAACTTTTAAAGTGAATGTTGCCCTTCCCGCCATGACCGCCCTCCGCCACCAGAAAGCGTTGGCCGGGCTCCGTGAGATCCACCAATACCTGACCATCGGCATCATCCCGCACCACCGCACCCACCGGCAGACGAATCTCCGTAGGCGGCATGGAGGCCCCGGTACGCCCCTTGCCCATACCGTTGATGCCACGCTTCGCCTTGAAGTGCTGCTTATAACGCAGATCGATCATCGTATTGAGGTGAGGGTCAGCCACCAGCACCACATCCCCACCCCGCCCGCCATCACCGCCATCCGGGCCGCCAAACGGCACATACTTCTCCCGCCGGAACGACGCGGCCCCGTTGCCGCCATCGCCAGAACGAATATAGATTTTCGCCTCATCCAGAAATCGCATCAGAACCCGCCCAGCCCTTTGTCTAAGAAGGGCAAAAAAAAACGGGGATCCAGCACTACAGCCGTCTCCCCGTCTTGTCCATCCCACCGCAACCCGAACCAATAGCTATGGTTACGCCTGCGTGGATGATCTCTCCTGAATCGCCCGCGACTATTCGGTAACCACGTTCACATAGGAGCGGTTACGGCGGGTGGTAAAGGCAACTTTACCCTCTACCAGAGCAAACAGGGTGTGATCCTTACCCATGCCTACCCCGTCACCGGGATGTACCCGCGTGCCGCGCTGGCGAATGATGATGTTGCCGGCCTGAACGGGCTGACCACCGCTCTTTTTGACGCCAAGACGACGACCTTCGGAGTCGCGACCATTACTGGAGCTACCGCCCGATTTCTTGTGTGCCATAACGCTTCTCCTGAAAACCTAAGCGCCGCCCCACAGATCCCCATGGTTCGGCTCTCCGCAACCGGATAAACGCCCCTCAGAGCGCTCACCACATAACAATACGGCTACGGCTATCAAATGGAATCCCACGCCATCTGCCCTGCATGGGCTTACTGAATGGCGGTAATCTTCAGTTCGGTGAAGTTCTGGCGATGACCCTGCGTGCGGCGGTAGTTTTTGCGCCGCTTTTTCTTAAACACCAGAACCTTCTTGTCGCGACCATGCCGGACGATGGAGCCCGTCACTTTGCTGTCTGAAAGTGCTTTGCCGGTTTTTACGCCCTCTTCCCCGGCCACCAACAGCACATCCTCCAGCTCAACGCTGTCGCCCTTATCACCGGCGAGGCTCTCAACGCGAATCACGTCGTCCTTCACCACCTTATACTGTTTACCACCTGTGCGAACTACAGCGTACATCTGGACTTCCTCCATACAACGCATGGACCCGAGGCCATGCCGCTCCTACCTACGTTCGAACTGTCTTTGATACAAGTCTACTGGATGGATGTCAAGGCGTATCTGCTGGACAGCTTGCTTTTTCTGAGTGACTATCCGCCGTACATGCTTGCTCAAAACGGCCAAATCGCGCATTCTTTAGCCCATTGATGGGTGCCCAACAAACGTTGCGCGCTTCGGTCCACCCGGTTATGCGAGACACCATCCACACCATGAATACGCCGCTGCCAAAACCCGTTATCCGGCCACGACGACTGCGCCGCAATCCCGCCATTCGCCGCATCGTTCGGGAGACCCGCCTGCACCGTGCCCACCTGATTCAGCCGATGTTTATTGTGCCTGGACTGGGCGTGCAGAGACCGGTGGTCTCCATGCCCGGTATTGAACAGCACTCCATTGATCAGGCGCTACGGGAAGCGGAACGCATTCGCAATCTTGATCTGGGCGGCATCATCCTGTTTGGCATCCCCGAAAGCAAGGATCCTCTGGGCAGCGATGCCTACGATGAGCAGGGGATCGTACAGCGTGCCGCTCGGGAGATCAAAAAAGAGATCCCCGATCTCTATGTGATTGCCGATGTCTGTCTTTGTGAATTTACCGACCACGCCCACTGCGGCCAACTTAAGGGCCACGATGTGGATAACGACGCCACCTTGGAGCTTCTGGGCCGCACGGCCACCTCACTGGCCGACGCCGGGGTGGACATGGTGGCCCCCTCCGGCATGATGGATGGCATGGTGGCGGCGATTCGCAGCGCTCTGGATCGCGCCGACCATAGCGCCATTCCGATTCTCTCCTACGCCGTCAAGTACGCCTCCGCCTATTACGGACCGTTTCGCGATGCCGCCGACAACACCCCAAGCTTCGGCGATCGTCGGGCCTATCAGATGGATCCCGCCAACCGCCGGGAAGCTCTGCGTGAAGCGACCCTGGATGTGGAGGAAGGCGCCGATATGCTGATGGTCAAACCGGCTCTGGCTTATCTGGATATCGTCCGGGATCTCAAAGAGCGCTTTGACCTGCCCATCGCCGCCTACAACGTCAGCGGCGAATACGCCATGATTAAGGCCGCTGCCGAGAACGGCTGGATTGATGAAGAGCGTCTGGTGATGGAGAGCCTCATCTCCATGCGCCGGGCCGGGGCGGATATGATCCTTACCTATCATGCCGAATATATGGCAGAACGCCTGTAATCCGAATACGCTTTCTCATATCTTCTATTTTGTTTTGTTTCACGAGGAACATCATGGCCCAAGTCAAAGCCCTTGGACTGCTCTCCGGCGGTCTGGACAGCATGCTTGCCACCCGACTGTTACAGCGGCAGGGCATCCATGTGGAGTGCGTTAACTTCTATACCGGCTTTTGCGTTCAGACCCACACGCGGGCGATGCGTAACCCCAAAACCGGCCAAGAACCGGCCCGTCACGACGCCCTGCATGCGGCCGAACTGTTGGGCATCAAACTGCACATGGTCGATATTGCCGAAGAGTACGTACGCATCGTCACCGATCCAAAATATGGCTACGGAAAAAATCTCAACCCCTGCCTGGACTGCAAAATTTTCATGGTGCAAAAGGCATGGGAGATGAAAGAGGAGCTGGGGTTTGATTTTCTCTTTACCGGCGAGGTGGTGGGGCAGCGCCCCATGAGCCAGCGTAAAGACACCATGCCCAAGGTCTCTCGTGAAGGGGGAGCCCATGGCTGGTTATTGCGGCCCCTCTGCGCGCAGATTCTACCGGAGACCGAGCCGGAAAAGCAGGGGCTGGTGGATCGTTCACAACTGATGGGCTTCAGTGGCCGCAACCGCAAGCCCCAGATGGCTCTGGCTGCCGAACTTGGCGTCACCGATTATCCCTCACCGGCGGGGGGCTGCTGCTTCCTCACCGATGAAAACTACGCCCGTCGCCTTCAGGATCTATGGGATGCCCGCCAGACCAAAGCGTACACCATGGATGACATCATTCTACTCAAGGCGGGACGCCACATTCGGCCCAACCCGGATTTCAAGGTGATTGTCGGGCGGGATGAGACGGAAAACCGCTTTCTGCGCGGCTTTCGCAAGGGGCGGGCGGCGCTGCACTCCATGCGCATGCCGGGGCCATTAACATTGGCCGAAGGGGTGATGAGTGAGGAGAATCTAGAACTGGCCTGCCGGATTACCGCCCGGTTCGGCAAAGGGAAGGACCTCGATTCCGTGCCGGTTCATATTGACATGGATGGCAAAGAAGAGATTCGGGAGGTGAAGCCGCTGAAGGGGTCGGAAATTCCGCAGGATTGGCATATATAAAACCCAATAAACAAAAAAGAGTCCGGGCCTCCTTAACACTCCAGCGTGCATATAATCATTTATTCTCGATGGATAAGAATATCCTTCTCGGGAAATGGGGTAGAAAACAGCTTGAGGTAGGCGCTGCCCACAATACCTGAAAATTGATCAACCTTAATTTTCCTATTTCCCGTTCTGATAGTCTGCAGGATGGCATCATCAGGAAAGTCCTCAATGTACACTATCCTTGAGATCCCAAGCTGGTATGCTTTTTTTGCACAGAGGTTGCAAGTCTTATCCGTTGTATAAAGAACACAGCCTGACAAGTCATTTTCTCTTCTCAATGCCTGAAAAAAGGCATTCTCTTCCGCATGTAGCGCTCGCGTAAATTCAGCTTTTTTTATTTTCTTACTACATTTACAATCACTTTTTGACTTAAGCTTCTGATAATATTGCTTAAAACAGAATGGTTCATGCTTTACTTTGGAATACCTTTTTTTGTTAGATTTAATAATATGATGAATGAATTCATCACTCCTCTCGTATTCACTGTATGCCTTATTCCCTCTTTTTTTATGGAGATTATCAATAGATCTGTATGAGCATGGGACGTTCCCAACAGGAACATCATTCCAACCTACACCCAAAACGTTTCCACCCTTATCACATATTGCAGCACCAACTTTTCTCGAGATACATCCTGAATTATACTTCATTGATAATGCTACTTGCATGAGCCGCTCGTCCCGATTTGGCTGAAGACAGCCAGGGGTATCATTGAGACATAAAAACCTGATGAGAGAATAGGTTGTATAGAGCTTATTGTCAGTAGCGCTTCTTTTGTGAATAAAAACATCGGACTTATTGCAGCATTCTGGAACATCCAATGATGTTAGTTCTTCATGGAGCTTACCACCACTTCTCCTTTTCTCTTTTTTATGTATTTCCTTGATATCTTTACTTGTCAATCTATTCAAAGCAGATATTGAATTCTTCTCTCTCGAAATAGAAAACATATAAAATGAATTGAATCTCTGCTTGAAGTACTCTACTTCGAATGGATTCCGGAAAGAGTCTATCACAAAATGATTACAACCATTTTTTCTATGCGCTTTTAAGACGTTCCTGATTGCTTTTGGGATTGTAGTGAGAGCTTCTGGCCTTCCTTCCTTCTTTCTTTTTATTCGGCCTACACTTATTAAATGCACGAAGCCTGTCCCCAAAAAGCTGCAGAGTACTTATGAATAGCTTTAGATCTTTATTTTTAAAATTATTATAGGCGTTCGAAACACTATTCATGGCATCAAGAAGATCTTTTGCTTTTCTTCCACCCAGAGGCTTGTCTTCTTTTAAGTATTTTAAATATTTGATTTCCCTTCTATTTACAGATGAACTTTTCATAAAGTCAACAAAGCTGTCCCATTCATGATCTCCATACTTTTTGTTATTTTTATGTGCTTCAAGAAAGGCCAACGCAAAAATAACTTTTGCTGTCTCTATCACTGTGTAAGGCTTCCATCTTTTTTTAGAGATACTATTCCACACCATCTCTACTTTATTGTATTCATATTTTTTAAATTTTTCTTTGTGTATAAAACTTTTAATCTGGCCATATGCAGGAAGTATGGGTGCTTTTGCTTGCTCTAAGATCCTAGCTGCTGTAGTGCATCCAGAACCGGTGAAGCCAGTCAAACCAATTATTGTAAACCCCCTCTTCTGTCTGTATATTTCTTCTTCGTATGATTTCTTATTACTCATAACAGTAGACCTCAAAGTGGTTTATGGGGATCTGACGTACTTAAAGCTTAGTATTGTTTTTCTTTCGCATCACAATAGACCAACGTTACCTTATAACTGGCAAGCTTGAATTTATGCTAACAGTTAAACGATTTCCGATGTCCACAGAATATATAATAACAATTTTTATTATGATATCAAGTGAATTATATTTCTTAGCACAACCATGCGTGCTATCAAGATTTCACTCCAATCAGTCGCAACACCTCCTCTGGGTTCACCCCCCTCCCCCGCATCTCCCTAAGCGTCACCGACCGATCCCGCTTGGCAAAGCGCTTTCCCTGCTCATCGGTCAACAATCGATGGTGGTCATACTCCGGCACATCCAGCCCCAAAAGCGCCTGAAGCAGCCGATGAACATGGCTGGCCTGAAACAGATCCACCCCCCGAACCACACAGGTCACCCCCTGTAGATGATCATCCAGCGTCACCGCCAGATGATAGCTGGTGGGGGTATCCTTTCGGGCCAGCACCACATCACCGAACATCTCCGGCCTGGCCTGCTGCTCCCCCCTTTGGCGATCATGCCACGTCAACGCACCCACCCGGGAGCAAGCCCGTGCCATATCCAGACGCAGAGCATAGGGATCACAGTGGTCCATCCTGTTTTGTCGTTCTGAATCCGACAGGTCACGGCATGATCCGGGATAGAGCAGGCCATCTGGACCATGAGGGGCACGGCTGGACTCTGCGGCCTGCTGGAGAATCTGCTTGCGGGTGCAGAAACAGGGGTAAAGCAAACCCATCTCCGTTAGTCTCTTCAGGGCTCCGGCATAGTCGTCCATATGCTCCGACTGGCGGCGCACCGGCTTCGGCCAATCCAAGCCAAGCCACGTCAGATCGTCATAAATGGCGGTCTCAAATTCGGGACGGCAACGCCCCTTGTCGATGTCTTCAATACGTAGCAGGAGTTGGCCATGATGTTTCTGGGACAGTTGGAACCCGTAAAGGGCTGAAAAGGCGTGACCTAGATGCAAGTGGCCTGTGGGGCTGGGGGCGAAACGGGTGATAAACACTTGGACTCGCTTATTCGTGGCCTAAATGTCAGTGACTTATAAGACTCTGGAGCGAAGCGGACGATGAACAGTTGCTATGTGCCGTTTCACAATTTTTTCTCTATAGTGGGTTGGTTATGCAGCTTTTTTTGGGGCTCCGCCCCTTGCCCCCGCCGGGGGAGAGGAATCTCCCCCAAACCCGCCTCTCTTCTTTTTTAGATACCGCTTGCCTCACGTTATGCCTAACGCCTTTAGCTTGCGATGCAGAGCCGAACGCTCCATGCCAATCGCCTCCGCTGTCCTGGAGATATTCCTGTTGTTGCGCTCCAGGTGCATGGTCAAAAACGCCCGCTCGAACGACTCCCTGGCCTCCCTGATCCCCTTGCTGGCCATCAGCTCATTCCAAGGTGATCCATCTTCCTGTGGCGGAGCCGGAACAATAAAATCTGGCAGATCACTGGGTTCAATGGTGGGACCGGAGGCCATGATCTGTAGACGCTCTACCAGATTTTTCAACTCCCGCACGTTGCCCGGCCAAGGATACCCCTTCAACCGCGCCAACGCCTCAAAGGAGAAAGCCCTGGGCGTGCCCGATCCGGCACTCTGCCGCACAAAGTAATCTACCAAACGGGGAATATCATCCGGGCGCTCACGAAGCGGCGGCACCACAATCGGTACCACATTGAGCCGATAATAGAGGGCTTTGCGAAAACGCTCTTCACTGATCGCCTCTTTAAGATTGCGATTGGAAGCGGCCAACACCCGCACATCCACCTCAATACGCTCGCTGCCCCCTACCCGCTCAAAATGGCGTTCCTGAAGAATCCGCAGAATTTTCGACTGAACCGCCAGCGACATATCGCCAATCTCGTCGAAAAAGAGCGTACCGCCATTGGCCTGCTCAAAACGACCTACACGAGCCTTGCCGCCGCTGCCCACGGCGCCTTCTTCGTGGCCGAACAGCTCGCTCTCAATCATGGATTCGGCAATGGCGGCTGAATTGATGGCCACAAACGGCCCATCCGCCCGATCTGAATGACGATGAATACAGCGCGCTGTCACCTCTTTACCGGCTCCACTCTCGCCGGTAATCAGCACAGAGCTGAGCGTCGGAGCCACCCGTTTGATCTGCTCACTGAGGGCGCGCATCAGCGGCGTTTCACCAACCATCTCATTGGAGGTATCGATGCGCGCTTTCAGCTCACGATTTTCCCGAACCAGTTGCAACTCACGAATGGCCCGCTCCAGAAGAAGCAGAACCCGATCCAGCGATAGCGGCTTCTCCAGAAAGTCATAAGCCCCAATCTTGGTGGCAGAAACCGCCGTATCAATGGTGCCATGGCCCGACATCATAATCACCGGCACATCGGCATAAGGAACCTTTTTGCCGCTATCCTTGGCAGGCTGCTTGATCAGACGCAGGGTGTCGATGCCGTCAATGCCATCCATCCAGATGTCCAGCAGCACCACTGAGACATCTTCCTTGGACAACACCTCCAGCGCCTCTTCCCCAGCCTCGGCCTCCAGGACGTTGTAGTCATCATCCTCTAAAATGCCGCGCAAACTGGTGCGGATCGACTCTTCATCATCGACAATCAGTATGGTGTGCGTCATGCGTCACCTTTCCAGCAGGTTCTATAGGAGTCCATAGAGTTTAACGATTAATGGGAAGCTTGACCTGCACCAAGGCTCCCTGCCACTGGGACTCCAAAACCTGAATGAAACCACCGTGGTCCTCGACAATCTTTTTGACGATGGCGAGCCCCAGACCGGAGCCCTTCTTTTTGGTGGTAAAATAGGGCTCAAAAACCCGATCCCTCTCGGTAGGCGGAATACCGCGCCCGCTGTCCGCCACTTCGATCAACGCCCAGTCACCATTCTTGGAGAGATGGGTGGTGATGGCAAGGTGTTGCTTTTGGCCATCATCATCCGCCTCACGGATTCCGGCCAGAGCGTTGGTCAGCAAATTGGTGATCACCTGCTTAATCTGACCACGATCAAACAAGAGCAATGGTATTGGCTCCAGCTTCTCCACATCAAACGAGACACCCTTGAGCTCCCCCTTGAAGAGCGTCACCACCTCACCCACGGCCTCGTTCAGATCATCCTCCTTAAGATGGGGACGAGGCAGTCGGGCAAAGGTTGAAAACTCGTTGACCAGAACCCGCAACTCCTCCACCTGATTGATGATGGCGTGGGTGCCTTCATCCAGCACCCGCCAATCCGGGGCTGAATCGCCGCTTTGGCGCAAATATTTACGACGCAAGCGCTGAGCCCAGAGCTGAATAGGGGTCAAAGGGTTCTTGATCTCATGGGCAATACGGCGGGCCACGTCGCTCCAAGCGCGGGTACGCTGGGCCACCAACACCTCCGTGAGATCATCGAATGTGGCAATGAAACCCTGACTCTGACCTTCACCATCCTCCAAAACCGTGACACGGGCCATCAACGTTCTCGGATGCTCCTCCGGTCCCGACACCTGCACCTGTTTCGACTGAGTACCCGCGCCTTCCATCAACGGTTGCAGAGATTCACGTACCGACTCCGGGATGGTCTCCTTGAACGATGTTCCCAGGCAGTTGTCGCACTCAACACCAAGAAGATCTCCCGCAGCCGGATTCATCAGGGTGATCTCATCGAAACGATTCACACTGATCACACCGGCGGAGATGTTGGCGACAATCGCCTCCATGAAGTGGCGTCGCTCTTCCAACAGGGCGTTGGAGACCTTCAAAGCCTGCTGGTTTTCGCTCAGCTTGCGGGTCATGGCGTTGAAGGAGGTGGTGAGTACCGTCAACTCATCATCTCGGGAGCCGCGCACCGGCAGCGTCACAGTAAGATCGCCGGAGGCCACCTTTCGGGTGCCGATGACCAACTCAATGATGGGCCGACTGATGTTGCCGGCGATACGGAAACCGGACCAGACCGCCGCCAGAAGCAGCAGCAGAGCAATGAGAATCAGGGTGAAGGTGTGGCTCACCTTGAGCAGCCCATGGGCATCTCGAAGCTGGTTATAGTCCACATAGGCGGACTCCATCACCTCCATCTGCGCCAACACCTGACGATCCACCCAGCGCCCTGCTGAGAGATAGAGATTATCCCCAAGACGCACGATGGCCCGAATTCGAGTACCGTCATCATTGGTGACCATCAGAGCGCGATTATCACCCGCCTTCAAGGAACTCAAATCGGGCATGGGATCAAAGGGCATCTCTCCGGCGGTGGCAATGCGGGAACCGTCATTACGAAAAATGGCGATCTCATCCAGACTGCGGGCCGTGCGCTCTACCTCCAGCGCCGCTGTAGCCGCTTCGCCTCCTTGCAGCACTACCGATGCGGCAACGTTTCGATTACGCCTGATATCTTCGGCATCGTGACGGACGGTACGCTGATTCTCTTGGTAGTAGGCGCGGGCCACATCCAGTGAATAGGACATGGATTGAGAAATTCGCTCCGAAAACCAGGAGTCCACCCCCCGGTTAAGCAACTCCAAAGAGAGGATTGACAGCACCAGAGTGGGAAACAGAGACAGCGCTACAAAAAGAAGCGCCATGCGCGTTCGAAGCTGCGATCCCGCCAACCGCTTACGCTGGGCCAGCCAGAGCCGCCCCAGGTTCCGTACCACCACAAAGCCCAAAACCAAGGCCAAAAACAGATTAATGGAGAGCAGCACAAGAAAGGTGGCCTTATACTCACCACCGGTCATCGCCACCGCACCGCTGAGCCCCCATCCAGTGACCACGGTAATGGTCACCACCGCGCCAAGCAGTGCCACAATCAATCCACGTCGAGCTGTTTTGGAAAACTTCATCGCTTGCCGATCTCCTCCATGCTCCGATTCAACAACACCTAGGGGCGCCGATAGGGGACATGGTGAATATAGTCATCCGGCTTCCAGAAGGTGAGCCAGCGGTTGAGAATACGATACATGCGCGAAACGCCATCCCGCTCCGAGTGAAAATGTATCTCCAATCGGTACGCCTCTCCAGCGATCAACGCCGCCGCATCCATCAGCGGCATAAAGCCCAGGTCGCCAAGAAACTGACGCGCCTCATCCGGGTCTGTGGTAGTACGCACATCATCGGTTTGAAGATCGCGCATCTCATATCGTTCGGTAATCAGACGCAGACGCAGACGGCGGGAGACCAGTAGTTCGGCCGCAGAGGGATCCGGCAGCCAATGACGCACCTGCCGCAACCTAAAACGGTACGTCACCAAAATCGGCTCACCACGCTGGGCTACCGAAAAGATATCTTTCAAACGGGCATCGGTAAGACGCACCTGGGCATAAAGCTTACCCTCCTGCTCGGAGAGCCCGGCGGTCTGAAACACATCGGTAGGCAACTGATCGTGCGGATGGGGCGAACAAGCGGCAACAAAAAGCAATAGAAGCGGCGCAACCAACCAGGATGCACCCATAAAACGATACCAAACAGCGAGCGTGGGCTGGGCGGATGAGGCCGGAGAGCCCACTGCGTGTGATGATTCCATGTTGGCGGTTCGACTCCTTGTATAGGGCGCAACCACCCGCCGCCGCTGCGCCGCATGAGGCTCTGATAATTAAGGGGTCAACGCCGCTGCGGCCGCACTCTGGGCACCGGTGAGAACCCGTAACGGACGAGAGACCTGATTTTCATCCTGGCCACCCTCGACAAACTCCCAGGCGTCCTGTTTGGCCATCAACTCACGCAATAGATTGTTATTGAGGTCATGCCCGGAACGGATCCCGGTAAAATGGCCGACAATCATGTGACCCAGCAGGAACAGGTCACCGATGGCATCGATAATTTTATGACGGACAAACTCATTCTCATAGCGCAATCCGCCCTCATTAAGGATGCGGAAGTCGCCAATGGCAATGGCATTGTCCAGCGAACCACCCAAGGCCAGACCCTTGGATTGCAACATCTCCAGCTCTTTGACAAAGCCAAAGGTACGGGCACGACTGATCTCTTTAATAAAGGCCGTCTCAGTGACATCCAACTCACACCCCTGCTCGGAGAGTAGCGGATGGTCGAAATCGATGAGAAAGCTGACCCGAAACTGGTCACAGGGGTCAAAGCGTGCCACTTTGTCGCCGGTTTTGACGACAACCGGCTTTTTAATGCGAATGCTGCGCTTGGGCAGTTTTTGGGTCACCACGCCCGCGCACTGAATGAGAAAAACAAACGGTGCCGCACTCCCGTCCATAATCGGCACTTCGGGACCATCCAGATCCACATAGGCGTTGTCCACACCGAGCCCGGCAAAGGCAGCCAGAAGATGCTCCACAGTAGAGACCTGCGCCCCTTCCGAGTTGGAGAGTGTGGTGCAGAGCCGAGTATCGGAAACATTTTCCACCCGCGCAGGAATCAACGATCCATTCAGATCGGTACGGTGAAAAACGATGCCGGTGTTCTCAGGGGCCGGGCGCAGCGACAGATAGGTTTTCTGTCCGCCATGTAGCCCGATTCCTGTGCATCGGATGGTGTTTTTTAAAGTCTTTTGAAAAAGCATTCGAAAGTTTCCGTCAACGCTTCTGCATTACCCAATAGAGACGATATAGAGCTGTCCACAAGGAGAGATGCAAAAATTGTTCCAGTCCATCATTATTATGTTATATGATTCTCTAAAAAGCGCACCTATTCCCTGCAAAAAGAGACACCAATCACTTTCCAAACTTTGTAAGTTACGACACATTTGTCGATTTTCAAAGAAGAAAACGCAACAGTGCGGCTTCAGAGCGTCATCTGCATCTGGCAAAGAATGGCGGTCTGGACAGGGGGGAATCCGTCCAGACCGCCATTTGTTCAGAGCTTAGTCCATCTGCCGTCGCAGGAAGGTCGGGACATCAAAATTGTCCTCGCTATTAATCTGCTCCAGGGTTTGGCTGAAATCCTCCAGATCCACCGGACGCCGCCTGGCGCGTGGATTTGGCGTATTGGCAGAAGAGTTATTGGAGGAGCGGATGTCCAGACGACCCGGATCATCATATTGGGTCGCCGGTTGCTGAGCTGCTGGAGGCTCATGCGCGGCTGGTGGTTGCTGGTAAGCAGGCTGTGCCGGTTGACGGGCAGCAGCGGCCGGCTGATGCGCCGCAACCGGTTGCGGCATACGTCGAGGCTGTTCGGCGGCAGAGACGGCCCCCGTATGCACAGGCGTGGACGGCAGGTTGATGGTGTTCTCCACCGTACCGATGCCGGTGGCCACCACGGTGACTCGAACCGTGTCTTCCATGCTCTCATCAAGCACAGCACCAAAGACAATAATGGCATCTTCATGGGCCATGTCACGAACCACCGAAGCAGCTTCATCCACCTCCTGCAAGGAGAGGTTGTAACCGCCGGTAATATTGATCAACACGCCGCGAGCGCCATGAATGGAGACATCATCCAACAGTGGGCTGGAAATGGCGTGGGTTGCAGCGTCCAGCGCACGGGTATCGCCCGCAGCCTCGGCGGCTCCCATCATCGCCTGACCCATCTCATCCATCACCGTCCGCACATCGGCAAAGTCCACATTGATCAAGCCATGGACTGTGATCAGGTCGGTGATGCCGCGTACCGCCTGATGCAACACATCATCCGCCTTACGGAAGGCGTCAAGGATGGTGGTGTTTTTGCCCACCACACCCAGAAGCTTCTGGTTGGGGATGGTGATCACCGTATCGACATGCTTGCGCAGTTCGATCAAACCCTCCTCGGCGAACTTCATCCGCCGACGCCCCTCAAAGGAGAACGGTTTGGTCACCACGGCAACGGTGAGGATCTCCATATCCCGAGCAATCTGGGCGATTACCGGGGCTGCTCCGGTTCCCGTACCACCTCCCATACCGGCGGTGATAAAGACCATATCGGAGCCGGAGAGCGCCTCACGGATCTGTTCGGTACTCTCCTCGGCGGCATTCTTGCCGATCTCCGGCTTGGCACCAGCTCCTAAACCACGGGTCACACCCTGGCCAATCTGGATCCGAATCGGTGCCAGATTGCGCGCCAATGCCTGTGCATCGGTATTGGCGACGATAAACTCCACCCCTTCCAACTGGGACTGGATCATATTATTGACGGCATTACCACCGCCGCCGCCGACGCCAATTACTCGGATGCGGGCATCCAATTCATCGGTGCTGTCAAATTCGATTTTCACGCGTACTTCCCCCTAAACAAGCTGAGCCTTAATCACTTTTAATGGACCCCCGGCAAAGGACAGATGGATTAACATACTAAAACATACTGCCAAACCACTCTCTCATACGTTGAAACACCTTGCCAAAGCCACCCCCTTCCTCGGGGAGATATCGATGCGGCGCTTCGCGATCCATGCGACTTGCGAACAGTACCAGTCCCACCGCCGTAGCGAATACCGGACTGGAAACCACATCGGTAAGACCTCCAACACCGTGAGGCGGACTACGACGCACCGGTTTGTTGAAGACCTCTTCGGCAAGTTCTACCATGCCCTCGGTGATGGAGGAGCCACCCGTTAAAACAACACCAGCGGCAATCTGCTCCTCAAAACCGGAACGGGCAATCTCTCGATTGACCAGGGTGAACAACTCTTCCACCCTCGGTTCAATAATCTCGGCAAGAATGTGACGCGCCAGCGATCGCGACTTGCGGTCGCCGATACTGGGTACATCGATGGTCTCTTCGGGATTGACCATCGAAGAGAGAGCACTGCCAAACTCTCTCTTCAACTGCTCGGCCTCGCGGGTTGGAGTGCGAAGTCCAACCGCAATGTCGTTGGTGATATGATCGCCGCCGATAGCCAACACGGCAGTATGCTTCAGATGCCCTTCGGCAAAAATCGCAATGTCGGTGGTGCCGCCGCCGATATCCAGCAGGCAGACCCCAAGCTCTTTCTCATCCGAAGTCAAAACAGACTCCGAAGAGGCGAGCTGTTCCAAGATGATATCGCCCACATCAAGGCCGCAACGGTTGGCGCATTTGATAATATTCTGCGCTGAAGCCACCGCGCCGGTGATGATATGTACCTGAGCCTCCAGCCGGACGCCGGACATGCCGAGGGGCTCCTTAATACCATCCTGACCATCCAGCACATACTCCTGGGGAATGATGTGCAGAATCTCTCGATCCATGGGAATCGGTTGAGCTCTGGCGGCATCCAACACCCGCTGAATATCGCTGGACATCACCTCGCCGGTCTGGGTCGCCACCACACCGTTGGAGTTACCACTCTTGATGTGCGCCCCAGCGATCCCGGCGTAGACCATATTGATCTCTACACCGGCCATCATTTCCGCCTCTTCTACGGCGGCCCGCATACTGTCCACGGTCGAGTCGATGTCGATCACCACGCCTTTGCGCAGACCCTTCGAAGGGTGCGTTCCGATACCGATAATATCCAGACGGCCATCGGGCTGCTGATCCGCAACAATACAGCAGATCTTCGTGGTCCCGATGTCGAGACCGACAATAAGGTTTTGATCCTGTCTTGACATGTTACATCCAAGCTCTCTTGAAATGGATTAAGCCAAATCCTGTCGTTTCAATCACGCCACCACCCATCAGGCCGGGTCCTTCTTTCCTTTTGAGGTACTTCTCTCTACCGGCCTAACCGCCACCTTGCCGGGAATCCGCAAATCCACCTGCGCGATCCGCCGATCCAGAAGTTGAAAACGCATCTGCAACTTTCTCAACAGATCCATCTCCTGGCGAATCCGATCCGAGAAGAGCAACCGCGTCCCCTTCATGGTATAGAGCACCCAACGTTCGTTGGAGAGCCCGATCACCTCCGACAGCCGCCCCTTCAGCCAGGGATGCTCACCCAGTAGATTCATCAACCGCACTGTGCGAACCGAAGCATCATCCCCGGCATACTGAGTCACCACCGGCAACGGCAACGGATCCTGTGGCTCCAGCCGCTTGATAGGCTTGCCGTACTCATCCAGCACTACCAATCGTTCGCCATCCCGCCCCAGACAGACCGCCGTTCGCTCCCAAAGCGTCACCGAAAGCGCCCCCGTGGTGAGAAGCCGCTCCATGCGAACCCCCTTAACCCAGGGCAGCATGCCGAGCCGCTCTCGGGCCGAATCCAGCTCCAGCAGCAACAGATTGGTCTTCTCCGGTGCCCCGAGCATCATCAACGCCCGGTTGGGGTCGGTATGCAACATCCCCTGCACCTGAATCTCCTTGAGCGGAAAGCGCCCCGGCTGATGGGCCGCTACCCAGCCCCAAATCAACAGGCCGATGGTAAACAGACCGACAAACGCCCGCCGAACCCTGATAGAGCCCGTTCTCATCCCACCGAAGCGCCGTTTAGGATCCGCTCCACCAGATCATCAAACGTAATCCCAGCGGCCGCCGCTCCTTTGGGCGCCAAGCTGGTTGCGGTCATGCCGGGAATGGTGTTGATCTCCAGAACCCAAGAGATCTCCTCAGCATCCACAATCACATCCACACGCGCCAATCCGCGACATCCAGAGATTCGATAGCTCTCCCGAGCCACGGCAGCGGCCGCATCCAATGCATCTTGAGAGAGACTCTCCGGCGGCGACAGGTAACGGGTCCGACCCGCGGTATACTTGTTCTCGTAGTCGTAGAACCCCTCTACCGGCTGAATCTCGATAGGCGGCAGGCTCTCGCCATCAAGCACCGCCAGGGCCAGTTCGACACCGGCCACTTCACGCTCCACCAAAATTCGTGGATGGATGGCCGCAGCCTTGGCCAACGCCTCTTCCAACTGATCCTCACGCTCCACCTTGGAGATGCCGACGCTGGAGCCGGAGTTGAGCGGCTTGACAAACAGTGGTGGCGGTCGCCAATCCGCCAGAGCCTCGGCGGTCTTGGCAACTGCAATCTGGCCGCTGTCGTCCGGCTTCAGCCACAACTCTTTCCAGGGCGGGGTATTGAGCCCGCAATTCTTGTAGAGCGCCTTACTGAGCGCCTTATCCATGCAGAGTGCCGACGAGGTGACATCAGAGCCGGTGTAGGGAATGCCCATCACCTCCAGCAACCCTTGAACGGCACCATCTTCACCCAGCGGGCCATGCAGCGCGATCACCGCCACATCGATCTTCTCCCGAATCAACACCGACGGCAGATCCCGGCCCACATCGATACGGGTTACCCGATACCCTTTACGCGCCAAGGCATCGGCCATGGCAGCGCCACTGTTAAGGCTCACCTCCCGTTCATCGGAGAGCCCCCCCAACAGAACACCCACATGTTGATCCCGAAAACCCATGATCCTACCCCAACTCTCTACAGATCCCGACGCACGCCGCCCGATCCGATCACCTTTAACTCCAGCTCCAGCCGTACACCTGATTCGGCCAGTACCCGCTCTCGGGCGCAATCAATCAGCGCCAACATATCCCGCGTACGGGCACCGCCCCGATTGATAAAAAAATTGCTATGCTGTTCGGAAATCTGCACCGCCCCTTCCGAAGCCCCCCGCAGACCGGCCCGATCAATCAACTCCCAAGCCAACGGCCCTTCTGGAGGATTTTTAAATACGCTCCCCGCCGAGGGGTATCTCAGCGGCTGACTCCGACGCCGTTTTTGATTCATCTCCCGAATGCGTCGCCGAATCCGCTCCGGATCATCCCGATGAAGCCTCAACAGCGTCGATGCGACAATCCAGCCATCGGGAATAGCGCTCTTGCGATACCCCAACCCCAACGCCTCTACCGGGCGTCGATGGCACTGTCCATGAACATCGATCAATTCAGCCCAAACCAGCACATTTTGCATCTCGCTGCCGTAGGCTCCGGCATTCATTTTCAGCGCGCCTCCTACTGATCCGGGGATCCCCGCCAAAAACTCTAAACCACTCAATCCGTTGCGCCGTGAATAGTGAGAAACTGTCCGCGTGGAGGCTCCGCCACCCACCCGAATCAACCACTCGCCACCCTCTGCGGCGTGCTTTTGAATATCGTTCATTTTGGCGGTCAAATCCAGCATGATTCCGTCAAAACCTTCATCCGCCACCAGCATATTGCTGCCGCCACCCAGCGCCAGCCCAGGCGTACCAGGGGTTAACGACCGCATCAGGGTGGCTAACGATTTTTCATCCTCGGGCTGAGCCAGCCATCGGGCCGGACCCCCCATGCGCAAGGTGGTGCGTCGAGTCATCGAAACAGCTTCTTGCAGCGTCCCGATATAACCGGACGGCGGCGCAAAATGGTCAACTCTGACCGTCACTCACAGCCCCGCAAACTGGTGCGCCTTACGGGAGACATCTCCCGCACCAAGAAACAGCACCAGGTCTCCGGGATTCAGATGGCGCTCCAGAGCCTCCCGCCACCCCTCCCCTTCCGGCAGAGCGTGGACCACGGTGCGACTTCGCTTGCGAATACCCTCCACCAACACCTTCTGACCACCATCCTTGAGCGGCCCCTCGCTGGGACGCGTCTCACCCGCCTCGTAGATCGGATCCACCATCACTAAATCCGCCGACCTGAAACAGCTCTGAAACGCTTTCAGATGATCTCCTACCCGGCTGTACCGGTGGGGTTGGAAAAAGGCTACCAGACGCCGCTCACGCCCATACCCCTTACGCGCCGCTTTCAGAGTGGCGGAGATCTCGGTTGGGTGGTGGGCGTAGTCGTCGATCACCACCCGCTCCGGGGTGTCCAAAAGCCGACTGAAACGACGCTGCACCCCCTTGAAATGGCGGATGGCAGACTGAATCACCTGCCAATCGATCTCCAACTCCCGTGCAACGGCGATGGCCGCCAGGGCGTTGCCCACATTGTGCCGACCCGGCAGCGCCAACCGAATATCCCCCAGCAGCTCCGGCTTTCCCTGTCCATGAAGGCGATAGGCTACCTTGAAATAGATATCCCCCTCCTTCTGCTTCAACTCGATGGCCTGATAGTCCGAACGTTTGCTGAAGCCGTAGGTAACCACCCGCTTGTCGCCCAAATGTTTAAGCATCGCCTTGACATCAGGGTGATCCCGGCAGAGCACCGCCAAACCGTAAAAGGGCACCTTGTCCACAAAACCGCGAAACGCCTGTCGAATCGCCCGATAGCTGCCATAATGCTCCATGTGCTCGCGGTCCAGGTTGGTCACCACGGCAATGGTGGGGGTCAGCTTCAGGAACGAGCCGTCGCTCTCATCCGCCTCCGTGACCAGATACTCGCCCAACCCGTGCTTGGCGTTGCTGCCCAAAGCGTTGACGATGCCGCCGTTGATGACCGTCGGATCGACCCCGGCCTCCCCCAAAATCGTCGCCACCAGGGATGTTGTGGTTGTTTTGCCATGAGCTCCGGCGATGGCGATGCCATATTTGAGCCGCATCAACTCCGCTAGCATCTCTGCCCGGCGCACCACCGGAATGTGACGCTTTCTGGCCTGTATGATCTCGGGATTCTTCTCGGTCACCGCCGAGGATCGTATCACCGCATCGGCACCGGCAATATGATCGGCATCGTGGCCGGTATGAATCACAGCCCCCAGCCCCTCCAATCGCTTTACATTGGCGTTGCGCGATAGATCGGAACCGGATATGCGATACCCCAGATTGAGCAGAATTTCTGCAATGCCGCTCATGCCGATGCCGCCAATGCCGACAAAGTGCAGATGCTGAATCTTCTTATACATCCCGTCGTTCTCCCGCCCCTTGGGAGAGCGCCCAAAGGCTCTCCACCATGCGCTCCGCTGCATCCGGCCTCGCCAACTGGCGGGCCGCTTCCCCGGTCTTCTGTAACCCTTCAGGATCCTCGACCCGCTGCTTGAGAAAATCGTAGAGCCAGTCAGCATCCAGATGTTCCTGACGACGCATCCAGCCACCGCCAATCTCTTCCAGCGCCATGGCGTTGGCGGCTTGATGGTCATCTGCAGCGTAGGGATACGGCACCAATAGTGCCCCGCGACCCACGGCCGCCAACTCCGCCACCGTAGTAGCTCCAGCCCGGCAAATCACCAGATCGGCCCCCCGATAGGCGCTGGCCATGTCGTCGATAAACGGGACCACCTGCGCCTCTATGCCCGCCTGACCATAAGTGGCCTCCAGTGCTTCCACATCCCCTTTGGGGGCCTGATGCCTCACCTCTACGCCAACTCCATGCGCACGCAAGCGAATCAGGGCTGGCGGGGCCATCTTTGAGAAAATCTCTGCGCCTTGACTGCCGCCGAAAATTAGGATGCTTAGCCTGTTGGCCACTCCGTTTTGTTGATCTTCGGCGACTCTGCTTGCCGGATTGCCTGGGGCTGCGCTCTCTGCCGGGGCTCCGCCCCTGATCCCGGCAGAACGCTGCCCTGCACCCGCCAGAGAGCGTGACGCACTCTGGACACCCCAGAAATTTCCCCTTACCGGGTTGCCTACCAACACCCCTTTGCTCGCGGAAAACGCCCCTGCCGCCTGGGGGAAACTTAAAAAAATCCGATCCGCTAATTGTCCTAAATAGCGGTTGGTCATCCCCGGCTTGGCATTCTGTTCATGCAGCGCCGTCGCCACCCCCATGGACCAGGCTGCCGCCACAGCCGGAGCCGACGCGTATCCCCCCATGCCCAATACCGCATGGGGCCGAAAAGCCCTCACCAACTTTCTAGCCGCCAACCACGCCTTGGGCAGCCCCATCAACGTGCGAAGACGCCGCATCACCCCACGTCCCTTAAGCTGTCCCACCTCCAATGTGGCCAGATTCTTACCCATCTTGGGTAATATGCGGCTCTCCAATCCCCGCGCTGTCCCAACAAACAGCACCTCGCCGCCTTGACGCTCCACCTCTTCGCAAACGGCAATGGCCGGAAAGAGATGTCCGCCGGTTCCACCCCCGGCAATCATCAGGCGCATGGGCTCTTTAGGCGTCATGGTCAGGCCTCTTGGCAGCAGGACCTTTGTGCTCCTTAACCGGCACGGTACGCGAAAAAGCCAATAACAATCCAATAGCGCTCATGGTGATGATGAGCGATGATCCGCCATAGCTCACCAGGGGCAATGTTAACCCCTTGGGGGGCAACAACCCCATCACCACGCCCATGTTGGCCATCGCCTGGGCACCGATCAGCATCGCCAACCCCGCTGCGGCCAGACTGGCATAGCGGTCGGTGCTGCGCTTGGCGATATTCATGGCCCGCCACACGATCAACGCAAATAGCGTGATGAGGATTAACACCCAGAAAAGCCCCAACTCCTCGCCAATCACCGCCATAATAAAATCGGTGTGCGATTCCGGCAGATAGAACTGCTTCTGCTGCCCCTCCCCCAGACCAGTCCCCTGTATGCCGCCATTACCAAAGGCCAGCAGCGACTGCACCAACTGAAAATCACTATTGAGCGGATCATCCCAGGGGTCCAAAAACGAGGTGACCCGCTTCCAGCGATAGGGGGCCATGATCACCCCCGCCGCCGCCGCCGGAATAGCGGCCACCACCAAGCCTGAGATCCACCCCAGAGGGATACCCGCCACA
>JADFWT010000041.1 GCA_015233785.1 Magnetococcales bacterium | reverse complement strand
TGTCCTCAAGGGCAAACAACTTACCAATATTCGCGCCGCAGGTACCGACGAAGCCGTGGCGCTCAATAACCCTATCAATCTCTCACTGGAACAAGCTTTGGAGTTTATCGACGACGATGAACTGGTGGAGATCACGCCCAAATCAATTCGTCTTCGCAAAAAAGTGCTCTGCGAAAGTGATCGCAAGAAGAGCGACCGCGAGAAAAAACGACTCCGCGAAGAGAGCCAACCATAGGGTGGGTTAACCATCCCCATGGATGACCTGTGACCGCCGTCCACACAGAGAGGGCAGCGGTCACAGTACCTGCTTATTCAGCTTTGGCTTCGACCGCTGCTTCTTCGGCATCATCAAACTTGATGTAATCGCCGAGCACCCGCTTGTACTCCGGGAAATAGTCCCCGATCACCGGCAGGTCAAACTTGGCCAGAATCGACTCTTTCGCCTCTTTTTCCAACAAAAATGCAAAGGAGGCCCGAACCAACTCCTCCGGCTTGATACGGTTGCCGGTCATCTTCCAGTAGGTGGTTTCCGTCAGATTGACCGCGTGCTGGCTCTCTGAGCCATCCTCGTTAACTGTAACAAGGTACTGCTCTGCGACCGCCGGATTCTTCTTAACGGTGATGGTTGCGCTCATGTGTTGTCCTCATAAAAGAAAAGATGCACCCGTGTTGATCTGATGCAACGGCTTGTTTTTTATGCCGTTATCCCGTATTCGGTTTCTTTGACCGAATTACCCGCTGCGATTGAGCCACCGACGCACGCCTTTTGTGAGTAGGTGACTACTAAAAACTAACACAAAACAGAGTGCTGCTGCACTAACGATTGATGGACCGGACGGCGTATCGTAGTTAAGAGAGACGGAAAGTCCCACCGCCACCGAGAACATTCCGATCAAAATGGCAAACAGAGCCATACTTTCCGGGCTGGATGAGAATCGCCGGGCGGTGGCCGCCGGAATGATTAATAACGCTGTGATCAGTAAAATTCCCACAATCTTCATGGCCACAGCGATCACCAGCGCCACCAGGATCATCAGCGCCAACCGAACCGGCAACGCCTTCACCCCTTCCGCACGGGCCAAATCTTCATGCACGGTAATGGCCAACAGAGGTCGCCACAAAAAAACCAGCGTAATCAACGCCACCGCCCCACCGATATAGACCCGATAGATATCCGCCTCCGTCACTGCCAAAATATCGCCAAACAGATAGCCCATAAGGTCAATACGTAACCACGTAAGCAGTCCGATGACCACCAGCCCCACCGAAAGAGAGGCGTGAGAGAGAATCCCCAGCAGGGTATCAACCGCCACCCAACGCTGCTGCTGGAGAACCGCCAACAGCACCGAGATAGAGATCGCCACACCCCCTACAGCCAGGGTGGGATCCACATCAAAGGCAAACCCCAACGCCACCCCAAGCAAGGCCGAATGGGCCACCGTATCGCCAAAGTAGGCCATGCGGCGCCAGACGATAAAACATCCCAACGGCCCGGTGATCAACGCCACCCCTATGCCCGCCAACATGGCACGGGCAAAAAAATCATCCAGGATCACAATGCACTCCTTCCATGGGTGACCGGCTCATCACAGACAGCCTCATCAAGGGGGTCGTCGGCATGCGATGTTTCATGGTGCGGAAATACCGCAAACGACGACGCCTGATGACCAAACATCTCGGCATATTCGGGATGCTGAATCACCCGCTCCGGCTCCCCTTCACAACAAATTTTTCGATTCAAACAGACCACCCAATCGGTGGCACCCATCACCACGTGCAGATCGTGGGAAACCATCAAAATACCGCAACCCCGCCGATCACGAATCTCACTGATCAGCTTGTATAGCGCCGCTTCGCCGACAAAATCCACCCCTTGCACCGGCTCATCCAAAACCAACAGATCGGGGCGACGCAACAGGGCTCGGGCGATCAACACCCGCTGAAACTCTCCCCCGGAGAGCCCGTGAACAGCCGAGTCGATACGCTGGGCAACGCCGGTCTCGGTGAGCGCCTTATGCACCTCATCCCGGCTGGCTCTCTTGGTAAGCGTCATCAAGCGATGAACAGATAGCGGCAACACCGGATCCATATTCAGCTTCTGAGGCACATAGCCGACACTGAGACCAGGACGCCGCCATAGCTGTCCTTGCGAGGGGGTAATAAGCCCTAGAATGACCTTGACCAGGGTCGATTTGCCAGCACCGTTGGGACCGATCACTGTCACCACGCGACCCGGCTGGATGGCCAGATTGATATCCTTGAGAATCTCCCGTCGATTACGGGAGAGCGTGACGTGCTTTACCGAAGCCAACAGGTCAGAGCGCTTGGGATCACCCTTCATGGTCACCCCCTGCTTGATCCCGGCAGTGCCGACAGAGACCCATCACCTCTACCACCGGCTGCGTAATCTCAAAACCGGCCTGATCCGCTCGATCCAGAATCGACCGATCCATCGGATCATTGCGCACCTCCGCCACCACACCACATGAGGTGCAGATCAGAAATTGACTACCATGACCCTCCTCAGGCCCCAGACAGACGACAAAGGCATTGAGACTCGAAAGACGATGCACCAATCCCTGGTCCATAAGAAAGTCGAGCTGTCGGTAGATAGCCACCGGCGTCAACCGCTCTCCCTGCTCACGAAGCTTATCCAGAATGTCATAGGCCCCCATCGAACAGTGAGAACGAGCCAGAGTCTGCAACACCAGTCGGCGCTGCTCGGTAAGGCGTGCCCCACTCTGTTGGCATTTGGCCGCCGCACGCGCCATGATGGCACTTTCGCAGTGCTCATGGTCGTGACCAGGATCAGGAAAAATGCGCACGCGCCCCAGATTGATTACATGACGATCCGTCACTATCTTCTCCCCACTATCGCCACCGTCCGCAATCACCACCCAATCGCCCTCTACTTGACGAGAACGGACGCAACGCCTATGCTGAATGTAATGATATATTGTTACATGTTTCTCTCCCATATGCTACCGAATGGATTCGCCTCAATGCTTGGCCCTCTGCCCCTTACCATATTGCTCCTACTCCTGGCACTGCCGTGCCATCACGCCTCCGCCGCGCCCTCTGAACCGGCACGTGTCGTGGTCTCCATCCAGCCACTTCATGCCTTGGTATCCGGCGTCACCGAGGGCATCAGTCAGCCTCATCTACTGGTTCGAGGCGGAGCATCTCCCCACGCCTATGCATTGCGACCTTCCGATGCCAGGGCTATGCAACAGGCTGATGTGGTGTTTTGGATTGGAAACAAACTGGAAGTGTTTCTGGAAAAATCGATGCAGGTGCTGCCCAACCATGCACGCGTGGTGGAGCTGGCGAAGGCGCCCGGCATCCAACTGCTACCATTCCGGGCAGGGGGCCGTTGGAATGCCCATCACCATGATGATCATCGCAAACACCACGAGGAACATCATGAGGGACATCACGAAACGACGCCCCCTGCCCCCGAACCATCCAACGGACATCACCACGCCGGGATGGATATGCATATCTGGCTCGACACACTCAACGCCAAGGTGATCACCAGCACCATCGCACACATCTTAAGCAAGGTGGATCCAAGCCGAGCGGATCGCTATCAGCAGAACGCCCAACAGATGCAAACCCGCCTGGACCAACTCCACACCGACTTAAAAAAGCAGATGGCCCCTCTGAGCAATCGGCCCTATATCGTCTTTCACGACGCCTACCACCACTTTGAGGCCCGATATGGACTCACCCCCACCAGCTCGGTAACCATCAGCCCGGATCGTAAGCCGGGAGTTAAGCGACTCTACGCTATCCGCGAACAGATCAAGGCCTTTGATGTGACCTGCATCTTCCAGGAGCCACAGTTTAAACCGTCTGTAATACGCGCCATCACACAGGATAGCCAAGTGAAGGTCGGTATCCTGGATCCTCTGGGCTCCACCCTAAAACCAGGTGTGGATGCTTATTTCACCCTAATGCGCAATCTTGGCAATGCACTTGACGGCTGCCTTGCGCCCTAGCAACTGAGATCACCATCCACGATCAATCAACAGGATGACACCAAGAGCATTGAACACCAGCAGTGTTAAATAGGCCAGCTTGGAGAGTACATCGATCGGACTCTCCGGGAGGTAGGAGTGCCGCTCATCCTTGTACTGGCTTCGGAGTGTCGGCATCGCCAGGGTCAAAACCCCCAGATGTGCAGCCAATAGATAAGGAAAACTGGAGGTACCCCACAAACCCACGGCACAAAAGCTGATCCAAATCATCAGCAGATAGGCCTGTTGAACCGTGTCCTCCTCCGCCGCATGGAGATTGTGGAATATCTCATGGGAAACATTGTTGTGGGCGACCATGGCTAGACTCTCCTATTCTCAAGCGATCCACCGAGGCCCGGCAGGCCGCAAACCTGACTCAACAGGTTTAATCATCTCAAATCCAGTCCTCTCACTCACTCTTAGACTAAGAGAATCGTGGATTGTTCCATAAACACCCTCTATGTGAAGGTTAAGATCAGGAGCACATCATGCCTCTAGGCGCTCCACAGCCCTACTACTGGACCCCTTTTAACCAAAAAAGGTCGAGACATTCCAGAAGCGGTACGTCACCGCCTCTTCCAGCCGTTCCATATGGTTCAGATTGAAAGCCGGTATTAGCGTTCGATGATGCCCTTGGTGTGGACCGATTTGGCGGAGAGTCCGGTACGTTCCCGCACCACTCGAACGGCGGTCTCTGCATCCCGTTCTCTGGAGAAAGGCCCCACCTGAACATGGGTGATCATGCCCCCTCTTGAAGCACTGCTCTTCATGCGGACGGGAATCCCTTTGGCCTCCAACCGCTGTCGTAGACGATCCGCATTTTCGGCCGTCGAGAAGGAGCCGACAAAGACCAGATAACGCCCTGGACTCCGTGACGGAATCCCCTCACCACTGGAACCTGAAGATCGACTGACCCTGTTTCCGCTAGACCTTGCGGGAGCAGTGGACCTACGTACCTGGACGGACGATGATGCCTTTCTATCCACGGCGGGCCGACGTCGATCCTCAGGTCCAGCCATGAGAAACTTGGGGGTGATGTCGGTGTTGTTGCGGATCAACGCCATGGTACTACGTGCGTCCGACTTATTGGCAAAGGGCCCTACCTGGACACGGGTGTAGTTCCGGCCATTGACATCCACAGTACGCAGCCAGACCGGCAAGTCCTGGGCAGCAATAATCTTGCGAATTTTCTCGGCATTGCCCCAACTGGTAAACGAACCAGCCAGAACAATGTATTTGCCATTGTACTCTTTCACCGGAGCCGGCGGCGTGCGACGAGCCGGTTTGGGCCTTTTGGCGGCCGCTTGAGGTGGCGGAACCGGCGGCTGCCACGCTTTTGGCGGTTCAGCACGGGCGTACGAGGGACGCTTGGTCGGCATCTTCTTGGGAATTGCCGAGGGTGGCGGCGTAGAGCTGTTAGGTGCCATGGAGCTGCTACGCGAAGCAGCACGAGGCGCACGGGCCGGAGGATAGTTAGGCGTGGCACGACTCTGGGTCTGCTTGCGATCAATGGAACCACCGCCATGGGTACTCATGCGCCCCTTGATGCCGGTTTTCTCGCGCAGGATGGAAATGGCCAGACGCGCATCGTCAGCACTGGCAAAAGGACCAAGCTGAACTTGAACCCGTGTCCAACCATTGCCCTTGGCCTTCTGCACCTCTGCCGGAACGCCCTTACTGTTGATGCGACGCTTGAGGCTGGCGGCATTATTCTGATTGGAGAACGACCCGACGACAACCCGATAGCGACCCGATGCAACGATCTGGGGAAAGCTGGATGGCGATGGATTCAAAGGGGGAGCCATGGTGGCCGGAGGCAGCGGTGCCTGGGGCACACGAGGCAACCGAGCACTGACGCCTGACCGAGCATCGCCAACAGCAGGAAGGCGAGACGGCGGAGACAACGCGGGTCCAGGAGGAGGCGGAATATTGGGATCAAAACGGGGCAGGCCCGCTGCGCCAGATGCCGGCGCGCCCGCTTCACCGGAGAAATCAAGCGGCACAGGAACCGAACGCACAACGCCGGCCTGATTGGGCTGAGCATTGCTCGGATCCATGGTCATCAGCCGCACCATCCAGAGCAAAATATACCCCACCAGAAATAGACCTACCACCGACACCACCTTGCCCTTCAGGGTCAAGGTGCTCCAAAAATCCATCCCCCCAGCAATCAGTCTGGAGGGATCAATATTCGGTAATTTCCCCTGATCTCCGCCCATGCGGCGTTTGGCCATATCACGGGACCGCTCACGACTACGGGAACGCGCTGCACGCGCAGGGCGTACCACAGGTTTCCGCTCTCGAGGCTGGCGGGAGGCGCGCAATTTATCGTAGGTCTGGCTCATATTGCTTATTTTTTCCGTGATCTCCCAGCGCCATCACATGGGATCGGCCACTTAATTCCAGAAAAAGACAGACTACTCTACCAGCTTCTTGAAAAACAGGCCAACCATCTAATGCACCCAGGGGCATAAGACGACCAAGAGAGCGCCAGCCTCGATCATGAACCAGTTGATGCGGCCTCATAGAGATGCTTGATCTCCTGAACCCAAATGTCTGAATCGATGGTCTCAAGCACCATGGGCATCTCATCAAAACGGGGATCGCGCATCAGACGATAAAACGGCTCCCACCCCAGTTTTCCCTTGCCCAGACTATCATGCCGATCTACCCGACTGCCAAGATCGGGTTTGGAGTCGTTGAGATGCACACCCTTAAGATACGCAAACCCCACCGTGCGCTCAAAGGCCTCAAAAGTTTCATTAAATGCTGCTTCACTGCGCAGGTCGTACCCAGCCGTAAAGGTGTGGCAGGTGTCCAGACAGACGCCGATGCGGCTCTTATCTTCCACCCCATCGATAATGGCCGCCAGATGTTCAAACCGATAGCCCATGTTGGAACCCTGTCCAGCGGTGTTTTCAATCACGGCTGTCACCCCCTCAGTCACCTCCAGAGCGCGATTCAGCGACTCGGAGATGGCGGCCAGACACGCCTCTTCACTCATCTTCCGCAGATGACTGCCCGGATGAAAATTAAGATAGATCAAACCCAATTGGCGACAGCGCTGTAATTCGTCGATAAAGGCATCCAGAGACTTCTGGCGCTTCTCCGCCTCCGGATGGCCCAAATTGATAAGATAGCTATCATGGGGCAACACATCCTGGGGACGATAGCCGCATGTCTCCATATTCTCATTGAACGCATCAATCTCGGCATGCTCCAGGGGCTTAGCTTTCCACTGCCGCTGATTTTTGGTGAACATGGCAAACCCCTTGGCTCCGATTTCACGGGCATTCAGAGGGGCATTACGCACGCCACCGGAGATGCTGACATGGGCTCCAACTCGCTTCATGGGGATGCTCCTGCATGACAAAGGGTGATCAACTGACGCTTCAGAAGAGACAGAGAATGGACGGCAGCGCACAGAAATGCAATCCATCCAGACTAACGGCTCTCCACCACCGAAAATGAGTCGGCCACTCTGGAACCTCTCCCCTCAGGATCCATCCGCACCATCTCCACATCCATCCGCCCCCCTTTCACCTTGATACGCAGATAGTGATAGTTGGGAAAGGTGGCTTTTTTGAACAGATCATCCGAGCGACGGGGAAAATGGTAGGCTGGCGCACCGCCGCCTCCACTCACCACCCAGATTGATCCCCCCCGCTGAAACCGCTCGTAGTTGTGGACGTGACTGGCCAGCACCAGACCGGCCCCACCATAGTTCGGATTTGGTCTCACCATCTCAATCAGAGCATCGGCATGCCAATGGGTGTAACGGGGCTTGCCGGTGATAGCTGGACGATGCATGGCTACAATACGCGCCTTGCCGTTGGGCATCGAACGAAGATGACGCTTAAACCAGAAGCTCTGGTGTCCATCCGGGATAAACGTGTCCTCGGTATCAATCACCACCAGCTCCAATGGGCCACAGAGGTAACGATACCAGCGAGAGCTGTTAAGCTCTGGAAAACGATGGAAAAGCGGCTTTAATGGATTGCCCCGATACATCATGCCGCGATGTTCGTGATTGCCCATCACCGGCAGCATGGGGATCCCTGCGGCCATAATACGTCCCTCCTCCCGATCAAAACGCGCCCAATGTTCGTCGCGAGTATCAGCCACCATATCCCCCAGATGGAGCACCACATCGGGCCGCTCTTCGATAATGGCATCCAACAGGGTATGCTTGATGGGGTGATAAGGCGTCCGAGTATCCCCCAGTGCAATCACAGTCAGCTCCGACTTGGGCGATGGACAATACAGATCAGGCCCACCATCAGCGCTGGAGAGAACCACCGGAATATCCCCGCCAATGAGGCCAAACAGCACCAACAGCAGCACCAAAGCCACCCTCTGCAACAACCTCAACACCCGTCGCCCCCACCCCATCAACACCTCCAGTCACTAACCCACTTCATCAAGAATCTCCACATCTCCGCCTACCCGACGCCAGGCCAACGTTTCATAACCTCGCCGACGCAACACACCTTCCAATGAAACCAGCTCTCCATCTACACCGATAAAGTGAGAGAGACAACGACAATCACTGGAGCCAAGACGCTGACCAGGCAGAAAAATTTCCGGCAGTTGTAGCACATCCTCTGCCGTCGCGCATTCGCAATCCACCGGATTAATCCACACCTTGGTGACCTTAATCCCCGGTTCCGCCAAGATGTAATCGATATGCCAGCGTACCTTTTTTTCCGAACGAAGATGGCGTGCCACGCGTGATCTCCAGGCTCTTCGCGCAGACCCAACATAGAGATAGCGCCCCGCAACCAGATCCACTGCACCCCGAGCGCCAACCACCGGACAACTCGCCCGCGACACCTCTATCATCAGAACGTAACTTGCCATACACCTCCCCTTGGCACCATTGATCTTATAAAGATCCACTCTGCATTCCCTGGCGCAGCTGGTCACTCTGCGCAAGGCACGTCAAAAGCCTGAACAGAAAAAAAAACTCTTGACCTGAATCGAGAGAGATCCTATATTTCCAGGGCTTCAATATTCCCCGGTAGCTCAGTTGGTAGAGCAGGTGGCTGTTAACCACCTTGTCCGTGGTTCGAGTCCGCGCCGGGGAGCCAATAGATAGAAGGAGTTACGCCGCCCGCGTAGCTCCTTTTTTTTGGCCGTGTGCCGTGGTTGTGCCATAAATGGAATCTATCACGCTGGCATGTTCGGCTAGATCCCCTGGCCCCAGGTGGGCATATCTCTTCACCATGGCATCACTCTTCCAGCCGCCAAGCTCTTGGAGTGCATACGTTGGAACCCCTTGTTGACGCAGCCATGATGCCCAGGTGTGGCGCAAATCGTGCCAACGAAAATCTTCAATCCCTGCTCTCTTCAAGGCCCGCTTCCATGCGCCTTGTGCTGGGTACTTAATCGGCGCGACGCCGCCAGAGTGGAACACATAACGATCATGCCCGCCAATCTGACCACGAATCACCCGCGCCGCTGTGGCATTTAGAGTGACACGCAAGGGCTTTGCGGTCTTTGATTGATCGGCATGGATCCAGGCGAGCCCATGCGCCATATCCACTTGAGACCACTCCAGATGGGTCACGTTGCGTTGCCTCAGACCCGTTGCAAGACTGAATTCCACCATGGCGGCCAGATGGGGCGGAAGTTCAGACACCAACCGCTTGGCCTCATTGGGAGTAATCCAGCGTATGCGCTTCTCTCCGGTGGGGAACATGCGGACCTTGGGGGCCTTGTCGATCCATTCCCATTCGTTGGCCGCCAAGTTGAGAATACAGCGCACCACCTCCAGAACCCTATTAGCCGTGGTGTTGCTGGTTCGTTCCGCCTTCTTCTGTCCCATGCGGTCCAGCATATCCCGGTTGATGGCATCAAGCTGCACCCCCCGTAGAAATGGATCCACCCAGCGTAGATGCTCCTTGTCCTTCTCAATGGACCGCTTGTGGGCCTTCTCTTGCAGGTACCGCACAACAGCATCATCCCAATAATAGGCGGGCTTGTCTCCCATCTTGGATTGACGCCATAGATCGGCCTTTATTCGGTCGTGGAGTTCCTGGGCTTCCTGCTTGTTTCTAGTCCCAGTGCTCTTTCGTATTCTCCTCCCGTCTGGTGTTGTGACATCGATAAAATACGCCCCTTTCCGTCTCCTAATTGACATATTGCTTCTTCCTTCTTCGGTTCGGGCTTCTTGCCTTGCCCATCGCCATGATATCGACTTCGTACCCAATCCACCAAATCATCCCGGATAAACCGCCATCCGCCGCCCTTGCCCAGCTTGGATCCAAGCAGCTCCCCCTTTTCCGCACTCTCTCTGACAGTCCTTTCAGAAAGGCTTAGAAAGATGGCGGCTTCCTTCAAATCCATCACCAGAGGCGAAAGGCCAACCAGCCGGGCCGCTTGCAATGCCTCCAGCGTTTCCGCTGTTTTTTGGATCTTCATTCCGTCCTCCTTCTGCTCATTGCTCAAAAACCCCTTAGAAACGCTGGCTTGCGCCTTGGGACAGCAAAGGGCGTAACCCCTTGATACATGCGGGGCTTGTGCTCCCCGTACCAACAAGCCATGGCCGATGAAAGCACCAAGTCATCATGTTGCCCTTCCCGCCATGCCTCATAGCTGTCATGGCCGCTTGTAGAAATCTTGGCCTTGAAATTCAGCAACTCTTGAACAAGGTCATCGATCCCCTGGACCTTTGCGGCCACCTTCAAGCGCTCCGACTGCAACAGCACTTGAAGCACGCTCACAAGATCCCGCTTGGGAACTCGGAAATCGCTCCCATCCTCTGTCACTGAATCGCCCCCTGTAATGGTGATGGCCTTGATGGGGGTCTGTAGGCCCGCCTTTCTGAACATGTCCACCACGGGCCGCCCAGCGCCGGTTCCATCCACAATCAAGGTGCTTTTCCCCTTCAGAGCTTCATGTCTGAGAAAGGAGGCCGTTTTCTCTACCTGCTTGGGATAGGACATGCCCAACGTGAACCGCTCAAAGTGACGCAGTTCATAGCGGTAGGGGGATTCTTTGTAAAAGCGCTCAAAGATCGTAAGAGCCGTGTAATCCTGAGATTGCCCAAGATCAAGACCAACCAGGAAGTCACTCTTCTGCATGACACTCCTCCACCATCCCAAGAATCATTTCTGCAAGAGACTTTCCGTTCTCATCCACCAACCAGCTAAGATGCTCTGAGTCGCCGTATACAGTCGTCTCTTGCACAATATAATCTTCCACCTCAAGTATTTTGTGGTTAATGCGATAACAAAGAGGCGTCTTGCTGTCCATATATTCAGGGTCGTCAACCCCTTCCACTCCAAAGACCCATACCGCATTACCCTTGCTTACATGCATTGGCGATTCGTTTATATAGGTCTCAAATATGGTTTCTTTACCGTCCTCATCAATATCTGCAAAATTGGTTATGTACTTCGCTGGCTTTGCGTGGTGCGTACCGGGAAAGCTTGATGCGTCATGCTCATCCTTCCTGGTAAATGCAATCAGATCCCCCACAATGATTGTTTTAAGTGTGTCGTGATCTTCTCCCTTCTCTACGTAGTGCTCTATAACCTTGATCAACAAAGTGTCTCCAGAACACTTGCTATAATCCTCCTCATGGCGGAACCCGCACAGTGTGATTTCCTGCCCTTTCTCAAGTGATACAAACGGTGAAAAAGAGGAATAACTGGAATGGAACACATCATCATGTTCCATCGAGTTCCTGAACACTTCCAGAACGTACTTTATGCGCTTCATATCTCTCACCTAATACGACTAGAACAACGGCTCCACATCATCGGAAATAGCCGCCATTGCTGTTTCATGGCTAAACACTGAATCAACCCGCTCTGCAAAGATCCCCATGTACTCTTGGTTGAACCAAAGGGAACCCAATGAATTACGCTCACCCTCCAGGAACTCTGGGGTGATGCGCGGGCAATCAAGCGCCGTCACCTTGATGCGCTCCCACCCTATGCCGCCGTCGCTCCATTCCTCATAGAAATGCCCTACCTTGCCGTAGGGCGTTGACATCAAGATCAACTGCCCGTTGGAGACCGCCAGCATGGGCCGGATGGAGCGGTAAAGGGCGTCTTGGCAAAATGACGCCTCGTCCTCTATGAGAAGATCGACGGCGGAAAATCCCCGGATCGTCTCAGGGCTGGACGGCAACGACACCACGCGGGAGCCGTTGGCCGTCGTGATACTCAACTTGTTGTCCTCATCCAGCTTGGGGCGCTGGTCCAGGGCCTTCATGAAGCCCGTCACCTTCTTGAACAGCTCCCCGGACTGCCTAAGAGATGGGGAAACCAGAAGGATCACAGAGCCGGGCCGGAAGATTGCGCGATGCAAGGCGATGATGGCCGTTGTGGTGCTCTTTCCCGACTGGCGGCAACAGTTCAATAGGATCCTTCTTGACGTGGTGCGCATCGCCTGTTGTTGCCAGGGATCCGGCTCAAACCCAAGCTGGGAAAGAGCGAACTTAACCGGATCCAGGGCACACGCCAGATTGCCCGCCAGATCACGCGCCGTGGCCATTGCGCCCCCTTCTTCTCTTCCCGGCCCTATCCTCCAGCGCCAGCTCTGGGAACAGCTCCTCCATCAGATCTGCAATCCCTTCCAGAGCCTTTTGCCGCTGGGCGTCGCTTGGTGGCGTCCGGCCCGCTGGCGGCACATAAAACACACACCGTGGATCACAACGCCAATTGTCCAAATCAGCCCTAAGGCATGTGAAATAGTGGCGGCATCCGTCATAACGGGCTTCATCTGCTTCTTCCTCTCTCAGCTCACGGAACATGCGCTGGCGCTTCGGACTGTCCTTCATCAACCAACGCCCTCCAGGGCCTTCACAACGGCTTGGCGGGCATCCGGGAAGGGCTCCAGGGCCTTCACCACCACCGCTTGCACAGAGACCCATTCAGCCGACACGAAGAGGTTGACCTGGGGGGCCTCTTGTAGCTCCCCCTGCATCTTGGCCAGAAGTTCAACGATGCGGACCAGCTCACGGACACCAGCCAAGGCGGCGTTAAAGTTCTTGGCGCTCTCCGCCTTCTTGGAGATCCGCCGGGCATCCTCTTGCAGCGCCGCCAGTTGGCCTAGCAGATCGTTACCATGAACCACTTCTGACGCCTCTTGCGCCTTGGCCATGGCCTTGGGCAGGTGGGCGGCTTTGTGGCGGCGTAGAGCGTCCTTGGAAAGCTTGTATTGGCGCGATATGGCGCGTAGTGCCTCACCCTTCACCAGGGCCTTATTGATGGCCTTAATGCGCTTGTGAGCGCATACGGAGCATGTGCGGGCCATGGCTATCGTTCCCCCTGCATTTCGTGGCTTCCAATCATCTTCACTCGCATAGTCCATACTCCGAAGCGCACGCCGGGGGGGCCTCATCCGCGAACATGTCGTAGTTGTAGCCACCGCGCCCCGTTTTGCTCCATTCGACCACCTCCCAAACGGTGGGAATTGGCAGGGTGACATCATGCCGGTGAGGGCCTGGGGTTTTGTCGGCTGGGAAGAAGGTAGCCCACTGGCGCTTAGAGGCCCGCTTAACGCGCTGCTCCCAATCTGCGATACGCTCCAGATGTTCCGGCCAGCGCTGGGAGATGTTGAGGATTCCGGCTTTCCTTTCATGGATGCAGGGCATGCAGCCAACCCGTGTGCAGCCTTGCTTGTATAGCGGGTTGGGCTCGACGCCATGACGCCGATGGATGTCAAAAACTTGGGCGGCGCTCCATCCCACAATCGGCCTATGAATCATCCGCCCATCGCCCAAGTCTTCCCACTCTTCAAGGGCGGCTCTAGCTCTGGATTCATCCCGCCGAACACCAAGCATCGAGACGACCTGAAAGCCCTCATCAAGCAAGGGAATGATGACTTGCTCATGGATGGCATCCCGCTTGAGGCTCTGAGAACAGAAACGCGCCCTTGTGCTGGGGAATCGAGCTTTGAGAAGGCAAAGATCAAGGAAAGGGTTACCGGTGGGATGCATGGCCTCTTGCGCCGTCTGAACGCACTTTTTCGCCTCTTCCTGGCTCATTGGTGGCATGCCGGGCCTACCCTGCAACAGATCCGGCATCCAGAGGCCGGGCAAACGCTTCCGCCGCCCTTCAAATGCATCTGAAAAATCGGCCTTGATCCATTCGATCTCCGGACATCCAGTCAAGCGGGGGAGATTGCGCACATAGTCCAGGGTGGCCGGGTGTTCATTGCCGGTATTTGCGAAGACGGGTCGAAAGGGGGTCTTGCGCTCTAGAGCCCACAGCAACATGGCCGTGGAGTCCTTACCGCCGCTCACGCTCATGATGGTTATCGTATTGTCAGTCATGGCTTATCTCCCATCCAACGCCCCTCACGAAGCCACACACGGTAGCCGCCATACATGAAGAAGCTGATATGGTCCTTACAGGCGTAATGAACGTCGAAATCTAGGTGCAGGATCTCCGCGACGCCGTGCAGATCGTCCAGGCTTTCGGCGGCGCTGGGATTGACGCCAAGGAACAGACTTCCACGGCTCCAGCCATGGCCCGCCAAGTATTGGCCGTACCCCTGACGCAAGCGATTAAGGCCCGCCTGGATAAGCTCCCGGCGTGCCTTGGGGATGGGGTTGGTGATGGTGACGCTGGCGGCGCTGGGGGGTGGCGCTGGTGCAGGCCGGGCAGTGTCTAGCGGTGGGATGTGCTGTTCCATCTATCGCTGTTCCATCATCTCGTCGGCGATGCAGAAGGCATCAGTGGCGATGTTGCGAGGTCTTTCATGATGCCGCCCTCCAACTGGCTGTAATCGGGCCAAAGCGGTCAGAGCATGAGCGGCAAAAAAATCACGCAATGTCATGTCGCCTGCCATCGGCTCCATGGGTGGTTTTGGCTCCTTTGATGGCTTCCTCAGGGGCGGCTCTCTTTTGCCAAACAGCAACCAATTGGCAGAGGCGTTCAGGGCGATAACGAGCGCTCGAAATGCCTCAGTGCTTGGGGACAATTCGCCCCGCTCATACCGACCGATGGTGTCTCTGGCCAACCCTGCCTTATCGGCCAGCTTGGCTTGACTCATTTTCAGAGCCTTTCGGCGTTCTCTCAGGCGTTTTCTCAACCCTTCTGGAGTGGGGTCGTAGGCTGCACCCGCTGTGTTGCCATCAGGGCCGGAAGTGGTGGCGCTGGCGGGTGGCGTTGGTGCGGGTCGGGTAAGGTCTGGCTGTGGAACATTATTCATTGCTTCTCTCCTATTGTGGGCCAATCAACCCCCGCCGCCTTCATCCTTTCCAGGCTCAACATGGAGCATCGATAGCGACGCCCCGCCATGGTCCGGTTGAGATTGCGGGCGATCAAAAAGCCGTCGTCGTGGAAGTCCATAACAAGACGGCGCGATGTGGTAACAAGCCCCCCATGGCCGCGCCGTTTTAGGTAGTCCAAAATCATCATTGGGGGGATTAACAGAGAGTCATTTTCAACCATGAAAGGAGGAAAAGCCGCTTCGCCCTCATCGTTGCCAATCCCACACGCCAGACACTTCAAAACGGCTACCGAATTAAAGCAGTCACCCGCCCTTTTCACCCTGGCGGCGCTGGTCTCTGACGCTGGACCCTGATCAACAACCTCCTCTTTGACTGGCCACACAATTCCATAGCGCTTCAGCCTTCTAAGGCTCATCACAACACACTTGAACCGCCGCCCACCGATGCGGCGGCTTCGATTCCTCTCCAAAAGGAGGCGATCACGCTTCAGATGTTCAGTGAAGCCCTTTGTGGAACGAACTGGAACGACACAACCGCACCTCGCTAAAAAAGACAGGATCTCTGATGGGGGGATGATCAAAAGGCCATCCTCAACCTTGAATGGCGGCCATTGGTTTCGTCGCCCCTTAAGGGCGTTCATCTCCCCGACCAGACGACCCAAAATCCCTTCTGATGAAGCCCGCCGGATAAATGGCGGCTCTGTGGGTGGCGTTGGCGCTGGCGCTGAGGGGTCTAGTGGTGGCGCGTCATTCATGGCCTTCATCCGTATTTCTTGGCCAATCAACACCATCCGCTTCAAGCTTTTTCAGATCCAAAACGACACACTTGAACTGTCTTCCATTGATGCTCTTCGCCACATTCCGCTCAACACAGTAACCATCTGTATCTAGATGCTTTACTAGCGCTCTATTGGTCCGAATTGGAAATGAATGGCCACACTTATGGAGAAAATCCATGGTTAGTTGCGGGGGGATCACCAGCCGATCTCCGTCAACCCGGTATGGCGGGTGGGCATCATGTTTGTGGAGCAGGCTAATTTCTCGCGCAAACTGCCTGATGACAGCCACCGACTCATGGCGGGTGGCCCTGGTCCATTTCACATGTTCATTCATCAAATGAACGACCGTCTTCCACACCCCGTCATTGCGATATCCTGAGAACACAAAAAGCTCTTCTATAGCCACTTGCAGGGCAGCATAGTTGCTAACAAGCCGATCTAGATTTGTATCCCCTTTGCGCCGCATCAAACGCTGTTCTAAGACTTCCCTATGAGCCTGCAAACGTTCGGCAGCTTTCGCCCTAGTCCACCCCCTTTTCTTCAGCCATTCACACCACTCCAAAACCGGAAATGGCGCATCAGGATCAAACAACCCGCCCTGCACCTTCTTTCCGTCCATTTGGAACTGAATGGTCTTGGTGTTGATGGCGGCATCTGATTCTGTGGGGTTGTCCTGTCCTACCAAGCAGGCTGGAGCGGCAAGCAGATATTTCCTTGTTGCTCCGTGGCGGCGCGTCTGGTCACCACCGTAAGAGGTATTCAGAAGATTGATAAACGTCTGGATAGATGCTTCTTTTGCGCGTGATATTTCATCAAAGACGACAGGATAAACATGATTACCAAGAATCTTCATTTGCCGAAACTCGGTATTGAGTTCAGACGGCTCCTTACACTCATAACCGATCAGGCGGCGCATCACTTGATTGGCCACGATGGTCTTTCCAGAGCCGGAATGGCCATCTATGACCAAGTGCGGCCAGAACCCAAAAAAGACCTTCATCAAGGCCCCCAGATTCCACCCCAATTGGATGATGCCTAGGTGGTCTTTCAAAAGGCCGTCCACCTTTTCCAAGATGGGGCGGGCCGTCTCTGGCGGGGCGCTAGGAATTTGAAGCCGCGAATAGATGCACTCTTCTTCTGTAAGAAAACCACTTCGCGCATCAACCGCTTGCAGGGCGTCACCAACACGCACCAACCCAAAAACCCCCACAGTCTCACGCTTGCTTCGCCGGTCACGCCCCAAAGGCTGCAAAAGCTTATTCAAGAGGTCAAAATTATGTAGGCGTCCTCCAAGCTTTCTCCAGGTGGCCGGGTTCCCGTCTTCATCATCTTCAATGATCTCCCGTTGCAGACGATCCGAATTTGCCCGCCGGTAGGTAACCAGAGTCTTTCTTGAAAATGAGCCGCCAGCCTGCCCGCCGATGGCGGTTGAAAGATCGTGAACGACGATAGGATCTAGGCGATAAACCCGAAAACCCGCAACGCTCTTACTGCCTTCGCCCCCGTCCTCTCTCTCGTAGCGCATGCTGGTGGTATCCAGCCTGCAAACACATGCGCTCATCCATCCAAATTCAATAAAGTCATCGATATAGGGGGCGTCCCCGACCGGAAACAGATCCGTGTTCACCTTCCGCGCCTGCTTTCCAATCACCTCTAGGCAAGCCAGCTTTTTCTCTTCCCTCTTCTCCTCTTCCGTCCTCTTGTCTTTCTTCTTTTCCTCCTTCTCCCCATCTTCCTTGTCGCCCTCCTCCTTCTTGGGTGGCTTCATGTTCTGCATCGCATCATTGGGGTCTTTGAAGTTGTCGAACCAGTCCACAATCTGAGCCGTGATTCCGTCGGTGATGGCGCGATGGTAGAGGGTGGCCGCCGCCTTCCGGCCCGACTTATCCGAGTCGGCCAGGATCATCAAGCGCTGGGTAGGTTTGAGCCAGGAAAGAGGAAAGCTTTTGACGAATGAAGCGGACAGAAACGCCACCGCCGGACAGCCAGCCGCCGCCAGAGTCAGGGCATCAATGGGGGATTCAACCAACCAGATAACCGGGGCACGCTTCACCGAAGGAGTGGGTAGATACATGCCGCCTGACACACGGCCCCTATTGGTCATTTTGGACTCATCCTTATCAGCCATCAGAAAGCGCTGATTTCGACCGATAAGCGCCCCGAATTCGTCCTGAACTGGGAACACAACAGCCGGTCCACATTTAGCAGCTTCAACAGAATCATTGGGGGGCACCCAATCAGTGTAGCCAAAGGCTTTCCCCTTCCACTTGTTTACCTGTTCGGCGGGCAGTTTCCGAACTTTAATCAGGTAATCGGCGGCTTTCTGGATGTCCTTATGCTTCCGGTCCTTATTTCTCCAGAAATATTCCTGTTTGGGGAGTGGCCGCTTTGGCCCTTGGTTGCCCGACTCTGGATCGGTTGGGATGCCATACATGCCATGCAACTGGCTCACGGCCTCCGACGCATCCACCCCGCGAACCAGCATCACCAGATCGATGCAGGTTCCCGCCTTCTCTTCGTCGGCATAATCCTTCCATCTTGGAACACCATCCCGACCATCAAAAACCGAAAGGGAGGCGTTCTTGTCTTCCCGCCATGGGGCGTGGTAGTTGCCCTTTCCATTCCGACGCATGCCCAGCCTGTTGGCCAAGTCGTGAAGGTCGATCCGCTCTTTGAGCTGGGGGGCGTTCACACTTGCACCCCGCCTTGGAACTCAATGACGTTGCCCTCACCATCCCGGACCACACCATCTTTCATGCCCAGTCGCACCGCGATTTGATGCCCTACACCGCTTGAAGCCTTACGACGCCCGTTCAGGACTGCATAAACGGTGCGACGGCTAAACCCATGCTCTCGCGCCCATTCCGCAATCGTGATCCCCTGATATGACAGGCCATCCAAAACATCTTTTTTTGACTTCATCCTCTCCTCCTAATGTGCCACGATATACACCATCAGATCACCATCAACGCCACGTATGGCAACATTGGGATACGGTGACGTGTCTTGTGTGCCACATATACCACACAGGTGAATCCACATGTCAAGAAAAACTTTTAGCGCTCAGGCTATGCAGGAAATTGGAAAGCGGATCAAGATAGTGCGCGGAGAGCGCACCCAAGTTGAGTTTGGCGAACTCCTGGGGGTTGGGCGCGGGGCAATTACAAATTATGAGGCTGGAAGACGGTTACCCAACAGTGCAGTGCTAGAGAAGATTGCAAAAGCTGGTGATGTGACAACGAATTGGATTCTAACTGGAGAACAGAATGAACGCCCTCTGGATAGCATGGTCCAAGAACAAATCAACGCCAACAAGGCAGGGCGCGATGCTGTCATGAAATTAAAGCTTGCTGTCGAGATGTACAGAAGAATGGGCGTAATACCATCCGAAAGCATATCGCCCCCAGAACAGGCATTATTGGCTCTAATCAGGGATATTCCCAAAAAAGACGCCATGGAGATATTTCAAACCGCTCTAGACAAACATAAGAAAGCGGATCACGTAGAAAAGAGGGAGAGTGAGGGCGAATATTTCAAGAAATGCGTTGAAACACTCGGAGAATCAACCAGCAAGAACCAATACAAGAAAGGCGTTGATCAAGAACTCATGCTTGCAATAACTATGGACTTTGAAGAATTTTTCCCCATTCAAGGCGAACAAGAGTAAAGATTACTGCTTCCAGAATTGATCATATCCAACCACCCCACCACATCACCCCCCGGCAACAAACCATAACGGGTCTGGACCAACTGGCCAGACCCGCACCGCCCCAGCCGTTTGGCCAGAACTTCGGCCACCTCTTGGCGGGCCGCTTCCGGTATCGGGAGCATCAGCCCCAGGGGGCGCGGGGCTGGTTCCTGTTTTTCATGCCAGACGGTGAACACTTCCAGGATGGAGCGGGCCGCGCCGGATCGGTCCTGAAGCATGACCAGAAGCGCGGGCCACGTTCCGACCCGCCGCCCCTTCTCAAAGAAGGGCTGGCGGGATCGAAACCGGATCAAATCCGGGGGAGAATTGGCCGTCAATCCGTACCGCTTGAGGAGGAGCCGCCCCGGCTTGGCCTTCTGGTGGCTCAAGTGGTGGGTCGCCTCCCAAGCCGTCCAGATTTGATCAAGCTTTTCCATTGGGGGATGTCTCACCTTGCTGGGCCTGCCCTGCTGGCCGACTCACCTTGATGATCATTTCCCGGATCCGCGCTTTCATCTCATCATCGTGGGGTATCCTAAGGCGGCTTAGCGGCGGCGCTGCACTCTTAACGGTCCTTGACTCCTCCCACATCTGGCCAGATGCCCGCTCCAGGGCGTTAGAAACACCCCCCAGAATTACGGAGACCCCAGCAACAGCCTCAGGGCCGAAGCCATCAAGATCATTACGTCCGCAGACCATGGCATTCACGGCCTCAAGAACGCATCGGGCGTCATCTACCAGCGTGATCGGTTCGTCATTTGCAGCTTGGAAAAGAAGAGAAGAAGTGGGGGTGCTCATGGGAGGATTCCTTGTGGATGCTTGTTAAGGCATCAGCCTCCCCCACCATGGAGAAGGCCGGGAGTTAACAACCGCCACAAGAACGGCGCGACGACCTTTCAGGCTTTGCAGCCCTGGACATACGCCGCCGCCTCCCGGCCAAAGCTGGCTACATGCTACCAGAATCCAGGAGGAAGAGAAGTGCGCAAATGGTGAACAAATCACCCGGCCTACGCTTGCCGCTCATGGTGGGTTGTGACGCCCAACTTCAGGATACCTATTTTCCTAAAAAGGTCAATACAACTCCCTAAAGGTGGTTTTTATCCCGCGCTTTGTCTGTATTTCCAGCGCCAGAGATCCACCTTTTATCGATCAATGCCACATTGATCATAGGCGGATCGTCCCCCGCTGGATGGCTGGCGGTTGCCCGGCGCTGGGAAACTGGCCGCCATGCTTGGGGATCCGGGCCGCCGGTTTGATGGCCGCCAGCTCCAGCGCCGCCGGTTGGGGAGTTGAGCCGGGAAAAGGAAAAAGTCAGGGCAAATACCCAACACACATCCACCACCCTCCCCACAGAAATGGTGGGGGAGCGCAAATTATAGGGTGGTCAGGGTGGAATCGACATAAAGCACTGATTCTGAAAAATAAATACCCCACCCTAAATCGTTTTCTTCAGGATAAAATAGGGTGGGTCAAGGACACAATCGCACCAAAAACGCACAAACAAGCACACGAACACACCATAGATAACAACCAGTTAATCGAAGTGACACCACACTTTAAAATTCCACCCTAAACACAAGAAGCCGCCCCCGTATCAGAAAATTCTGATGTGGGGTCGGAATATCAATTAGAGGGTGAAGTTCTTGTGTTTAGGGTGGAATTTTTGGCTTTCAGGGTGGCTCTAGGCTTATATATATTATTT
>JADFWT010000040.1 GCA_015233785.1 Magnetococcales bacterium | reverse complement strand
CCTCGACAAACACCCCCTTGCGGTTGGCCACCGCCCCGGAGAAAGCTCCCTTGGTGTGGCCGAACAGCTCGCTCTCAATGAGATTTTCCGGGATGGCCGCGCAGTTGATGGCCACAAACGGCCCCTCTTCCAGCGGGCTTTGATCGTGAATGGCTCGTGCGATCAACTCCTTGCCGGTACCCGATTCGCCGGTAATCAAAACCGTGGCTCCAGTGCGTGCCACCCGGCTCACCTGATCCATCAGGCGGTGCATCACCGGGCTGCCGCCGATGACCGGCTTGCTGCCTGTGTTGGTCTTTTTCAGAGCTTTGCGCAGGCGGCTGTTCTCCTGCTGAAGCTGGTTTTGCTCCAAGGCGCGGGTCACCACCAGATGGAGATCTTCCACCCGAAACGGCTTTTCCAGATAGTCAAAAGCCGATGATCTATATGGCGCTGACCCCGGCCATCGCCATGACCGTCTACGCCATGAATATTCCCAACTTGAAGAGCATGCTTGGTCTGGCCTGGGATTGCGGCGCGGTGACCACCGGACCTGTGACTGTGCCTCTGGTGCTGTCGCTGGGCATCGGTATCGCTACGGCTGCCGGTAAGAGTGGCGGCAGCAACTCCCTCTCCGGCTTTGGCATTGTAACGCTGGCGTCGGTTTTTCCCATCATTGCCGTTTTGGGTCTGGGCATCTTTGTGGAGATGACGGTTTCGGTGGAGTCGATCCTGGAGTCGGCCCGATTGGCGGCAGCGGCCACCAGTACGGTTCCGGCTTGGTACGAAACATCCCCCGGTGAAGAGATGGTGCTTGGTATTCGGGCCATTCTGCCTCTGGTGATCTTCTTGCTACTGGTTCTGAAAGTGTTGCTCAAAGAGCCGGTTCGTGAAGCGGGCCTCATCGCCTACGGCATCACCCTGGCTATTCTCGGTATGATGATTTTCAACATTGGCCTCACCTACGGGCTCTCCAAGATGGGAGCGCAGTCGGGTGGTTTGGTGCCGGGTGCCTTCACCCAGATTGAGGCGATGCAAAGCTCGCCGCTCTATATCTACATGGTGGGCATTGTGCTGGTGTTGGCCTTTGCCTGGTTCCTGGGCTTTGGTGCCACCCTGGCTGAACCGGCCCTCAACGCGCTGGGTGTCACGGTGGAGAACCTCACCCAGGGTGTTTTCAAAAAGAGCACCCTCATGTATGCGGTCTCGCTGGGCGTGGCCTTCGGTATTGCACTGGGCATCGCCAAGATTGTCTTTGATCTGCCTTTAGCCTGGATGTTGATGGTGGGTTATGGCGTGGCGGTGGTTCTCACCTACTTCTCTACCGAGGCGTTCGTCAACATCGCCTGGGACAGCGCCGGCGTAACCACCGGTCCCATCACCGTGCCTCTGGTTCTGGCCATGGGGCTTGGCGTTGGCGGTGCGGTCAATGTGGTGGAGGGGTTCGGCATCCTCTCCATGGCCTCCATTGGTCCCATTATTTCGGTGATGACCACCGGAATCTGGGTGCGCTGGCGTTCCGAGCGGACCAAAAAAATCGCCCAGGCCGAAGCAGTGCCTGAAGCAGCATAATTAAAAAGCGGCAAACGACATTTTAAAGAACCAATCGGAGGTTTATCCTCATGGCAACGCGGAAAATCACATTCCTGACCGATGTCTCTCTCATCACCTGTATCGTGCAGCGTGGGCTGGGCGATGTCATTGTCAAAGCCGCACGGGATGCAGGCGCTCAGGGAGCCACCATCAACTTTGGCCGTGGAACCGGCGTGCGGGAGCGCCTCGGTGCCCTGGGTGTTACGGTGGAGGTGGACAAGGAGGTGGTGAATATTGTCGTTGCGGCCGAGCAGGTAGATACGGTGTTCAACAACATCTATCTGGCGGGTGAACTGGATACCCCTGGAATGGGCTTCATGTATGTCACTCCGCTGGAGAAGGCGGCGACCTATATTCCCCAGGAGGTTGTCAAGCGCCTTCAGCAGAGCCAGCAATAGGAGCGCGCCATGGCCCACTTACACATCCATACGCCGGACATTGCCGAGCTGGGCGAAGCACCCAAGCTCATCACCTGCGTGATTCCCGATGAGGGCAATAAGGATCTGGAGCTGTTGAGGAGTCTGCGTTCGGGAGGGGATATCATCACCGCGACCTCCTATCAGAGTCGCTGGGTGGGCTCACTCTCCGGTGGTCTTATGGGGGACGGCAAGCAGCGCAAAGGGCGCCGTGCGCCTCAAGCCAAGGCGGTGCGGGTGATCTCGGTGGTGGTGGCCGGAGAGTTTGCCAATGATGTGTTTCAATCCCTCTACGATCAAGCAGAGATCGACCGGCCCGAAGGCGGTATCATGTACATGGGCCCCTTGGGAATCGCCACCCTCTTCACCCTGCCGGAAGGTGTGACCGACGAGCCGGGCTGATCCGCCGCACCCCCGCCGCACCTATTGTGAATTCAGTCAGAAAGACCGCCTTGTGATGGGCGGTCTTTTGGTTGGGGGGGGCGATGCCTTACGATAGGCGGTCTTTTCTGTTTGTGGCCTCTTTTTGCAGTCGTTTTCGGTTCATGGCCAGCCACTGCATGGCCAGAATGGGGGTAGAGGCATTGATCTCCCCGGAGGCCACACAGCTCCACGCCTCATCAAACGACATGGTGAAAGGCTTGATGTCCTCATCTTCGTGATCCAGGCCGCCACCGCCGCTGGGGGCGTTGCTATCGAACAGACCCAGAAAAAGATGAATCCGTTCGGTACCGGCACTGGGGCTCAGGTAGAAGGTCTGAATAAGCTCCAGGCTCAGGGCCTTCCAGCCGGTCTCTTCCATCACCTCCCGGCGGGCAACATCCAGATAGTTTTGTTCCCCTTCACAGGCCCCAGCGACGATCTCCATCTGCCAGCCTTTCTTCTCGGCCAGATACGGCCCAATGCGGAATTGTCGAATTAATCCAACCATATCCCTATGTGGGTCGTAGAGCAGTACCGCCACCGCTTCGCCTCTCTCCAAGGACTCCAGTACCACCGGACGGCTCATGGTGCCATCGAAGCGTTGATACTGTAGATGGGTCTGAAGTAGACGGAAAAAACCATCATGGGAGGTTCGGGTCTCTAGAACGCGTACTTTCATGGGACGTTACACCTTATCCTTGCATTGTTTTCCAATAACACACTACGATTAACCTTTTTCGTCAATTTGTCCCGTTTCAATTGGGATTCTGAGGCAGTAACCGGGAGTTGATGCTCCATGGCGGACGCTAAAAACGAAGAGACTCTTCTGACCCCTGCGCAGAGCCTGGCCTGTATCCACGATGTGGCTGAGCGCTTGCGGTCTGATATCGTCGCCCCGGAGAAACGGGTCATCGTCGGTATCCGTCGTGGCGGAGCCGTCATTGCCAGGCTGCTGCGTGACCATCTGGCCGAACGTATGGATCTCACTTTTCCCATCGGCTATCTGGATATCACCTTTTATCGGGACGATCTCGATACCATCGGGCCCAATCCGGTGGTGGGTGCCACTGACCTGAGCATGGATATCGACGACAAGCGCATTGTGCTGGTGGATGATGTGCTTTTCACCGGTCGCACCATCCGCGCCGCCCTCAATGCCCTGTTTGATTACGGTCGCCCGGAGATCGTCGATCTTCTGGTGCTGGTGGATCGCGGCAATCGGCAACTTCCTATTCAGCCAGACTACACCGGCCTCAGGGTGAAGGATGCCTCGGTGCGCGAATCCATCAAGCTGGTTTACAAAGATGAGGAGAATCCAGAGGATATCTCCGTCGTCCGTCGTCGGCTTCCCTGAGATATCACCTCCTGTTGCCATGCCCCACGGTGCGCTCTGCCGTGGGCTCCCTGAGTACTCTTCCATCTAAATAATACTCAAGAGATTTGATCCGTTCTCCGATCCTATATAGCGAGGGGGCTGAGATGCCCCAGTTCAATTCGGGAAAGGAGAGATCTATGTTCCATCCGAGTTATCCAGGTGCGATTGACCTTATTGTCGGTGCTTCCGATGCCTCTCGGCAAGGGGGGCAGGCGTCCGGCGTGGTTCAGGGCGGGGTGGCTCGGGGAAGAGATGGATCGGCTCCCGGCTCCCGGCAGCGGGAGGGCTATGCCGAGCCACCCGATTTTCACGCTATCATCGCCGACGCCATGAAGGCATCGTCCAACCGGAAATAGCGTCCGGCGATGACAATCACAAGGAAGGGGTCCAGATGTCATTTACAGCCATTACGCAATTTCAGAGCGCCACCTATACGCGCTTTCAGACCAACCAGACCCAGCGCAAAAGCGACGATGGGGGAACATCGCGCCGCGTTGAGCCGGAGATGGGTGTCAAAGAGCCCAGCGCATTTGATGCTCTGTTTGGCGACACCACGCAGGTGGGATCATCCAGCACCACCACGGCGGCCTATTTCAACCTGGAGATTGGCGTGATCCGCGAAAACGTGGAGTTCAGCTCGATCGGCTCCATAGAGCAGGCCAATGAGCTGCTGATGCAGAAAGTCCGGGAAACCCTGGATAAAATGGTGGAGCAGGTGCCGGAGCTGGAAGGCTTGGTGGGTCTTGATCCGGCCCAGCACACTCCGGAGAAAACTGCTGAATTTATCGTCCGCAGCGCCACCGCTTTCTACGGCATGTACGCCGAAGCCCACAGCGATGATGAGGATATGGAGACCTTGGATGGATTCATGGCGCTGATTCGCGGGGCCATTGATGAGGGGTTCGGTGAAGCGCGGGATATGCTCGATGCCTTGAGCGTCCTCAATGGGGATGTCGAAAAGGGTGTGGATCGCACCTATGATCTGGTTCAGCAGGGTCTGGACGACTTTTATGCGCAGCAGATGGCTATGTTGATGGAGATGGTTAAAGCCATCGGCGACAACCAGACCAGCGAGGAGGATGAGCTGGATCTGGCTACCGCCGTGGTGACCGACTCGGTGATTGACGAGGTGAGCGATGCTGTGGAAGAGAACACCACTACCGTGGATGAGGCTGCCGTCGCATAATCGTCGCCTATGGACACCTCTCCGATAAACGCCTATGCGGCTTTTTGCCGACGCCGCCGGGAGGGGGGACGACAACGGGTACTCACCCCGTTCGGCCCTCCCGGCGGCGTTCGTCATGTGCTGCGCCAAGGTCGTACCCTGCTCGATTTTGCCTCCAATGACTATCTGGGGCTCTCTCGGCACCCTGAGCTGATTGGCCGCAGTGCTGAGTGGGCTCAGCGCTGGGGAGCTGGAAGTACCGCTTCTCGTTTGGTGTGCGGCAACTTGGCGCTATTTGGTCAGTTGGAGGAGAAGCTGGCCTGGGGCAAACGTCATGAAGCGGCTCTACTCTTGGGTTCCGGCTTTCAGGGCAACGGTGCGTTGTTGGCGGCGCTTCTGGATCGTCAGGTGCTTGGCCATGCGCCGCTGCTCTTCTCCGATCGTTTGAACCATGCCAGTATTCACCACGGTTGCCGGGCGGCCGGTGTGCGGCAGATTCGCTATCGGCATAATGATCTGGACCATCTGGAGCGCCTCCTTAAGCGACACGCCGGTGAGAAGCGCAGCCGCTTTATTCTCACCGAGACCGTCTTCAGTATGGATGGTGATCGGGTGGATCTTGGGGCCCTCATCGCCCTGAAAGAGCGTTATGGAGCATTTCTCTACCTGGATGAGGCCCATGCTACCGGGGTGATTGGCCCCAAGGGATTTGGCCTTTCAGCGGCTTTTCCGGGCCAGGTGGATCTGGCCATGGGCACCTTCAGCAAGGCGTTAGGCGGTTTTGGGGCTTACGCTTGCTGTTCAAATGCCCTCAAGGCGTATCTGGTTCAAAACTGTGCCGGATTTATCTACGCCACCGCCCTGCCGCCGTCGGTATTGGGGGCTATGGATGCGGCACTGGATCTGATTCCCACCATGGATCAGGAGCGAGCTCGTCTGCTGGCCTATGGCCAGAGGTTGCGGAGAGCCTTGGCCGAGATGGGCCTTTCTTATGGTGACTCCGACACCCAGATTGTTCCGGCCATCATCGGCCCGGAGCAGCAAGCCATGGAGATGGCGGCGGCCCTGCGCGAAGTGGGGATTTTGGCGGTGGCCATTCGTCCGCCCACGGTTCCGGAAGGGACCAGCCGCCTGCGTTTTTCTCTCTCCGCCACCCACACCGATGCCGATCTGACCCGGTTGATTGAGGCTCTGCAACGCCTTGTGGTTGAGCACGGCATGGGTGCGCCGTGAGCGTTGTCAAATCTCTGCCGGAGCTGCTGTTGATCCACGGTTGGGCGCTGGGTCCAGGCATGTGGCGTCCCATGCTGCGTCATCTTTCCGACTGGGGGGTTCACGCCCTGGATATGGGATATTTTGGTCCCTCGCGCATGCAGCCGGATCTCTCTGGAGAAGGGCCGCTGGTGGCGGTGGGGCACTCGCTTGGTTCTCTCTGGCTGCTGCGGGAGTTGGCGCTGGAGACCCCGCTTGCCCAGGCGTTGGTCAGGCGTCGGGCCAAGCTGGTTCTGATCAATGGCTTTGGCCGCTTCAGCCGTGCCGAGGATTTCTCCAGCGGCGTCCATCCCCGCATTTTAGAGCGGATGATTCGCCGTCTGCGGCAGGATCCGGCGGCGGTTCTGGATGCCTTTAGGGTTCAGGCTGGCGCGCCGCCACTAGGGGAGGCTGTCCCAAAAGGGGCGAACATTCAGCATCTGGAGGCCGGGTTACAGGGGCTTTTGGCCTGGGACGGAAGGCCGATGCTGGAGAGTTGGCCGCATTCGCTTCTGGCGCTCTCCACACAGGATGATGGCGTGGCTACTCCGGCCATGACCCGCCAGAGTCTGCCGGAGTCGGCGATTCATTGGCGAGATCAGGGCGGGCATATGCTCCCTCTGAGCCAGCCGGCCTGGTGCGCGGAGTGGATCCGGCAGATCTAGAACCCAAAACCACTCCTACAAAGTAGCGATCACCTCACGGGCCGCTTCAAGGGTTTTATCGATCAATGCATCGTTATGGGCCATGGAGAGAAATCCCGCCTCAAAGGCGCTGGGTGCCAGATAGACCCCTTGATCCAGCATACCGTGGAACCATTGATTAAAGCGTTGGGCATCGCAGCGGCTCACCTCATCGAAGTTGGTCAGAAGACTCTGATCGGTAAAAAAGAGGCTGAACATGGATCCTACCCGTGTGGTGAGGTGGGGCATGCCCTTTTCATCGAGCAGCTCGGAGACCCCTCCCACCAGACGCTCTGTACGGTGCTCCAGGGTCTCGTAAAAACCCGGCTCGGAGAGGATCGATAAGGTGGCGCTTCCGGCGGCGGTGGCCAGGGGATTGCCGGAGAGGGTGCCCGCCTGATAGACCGGCCCGGCTGGGGCCATCTGCTGCATGAGATCTTTGCGTCCGCCGTAGGCACCAACCGGCAGGCCGCCGCCGATCACCTTGCCCAGTGTGGTGAGATCCGGCGTGATGCCAAAGCGTGCTTGTGCGCCGCCCTTGGCCACTCGAAAGCCGGTCATCACCTCATCGAAGATCAACAGGGCACCGTGTTCATCACACAGCGTGCGCAGCCCTTCCAGAAAGCCGGGTGCTGGCGGCACACATCCCATATTACCTGCCACCGGCTCCAGAATAATGGCGGCGATGTTCTGGCCCTGTTCGCTAAACAACCTGCGCACCGCTTCCAGATCATTATAGGGAGCCAGCAGGGTCTCATTGGCGGTGGCTTTGGTTACGCCGGGAGAGGAGGGCACGCCCAGGGTGGCCGCCCCAGAGCCCGCCGCCACCAGAAAGCCGTCAGCGTGGCCGTGGTAGCACCCTACGAATTTGATGATGGCGTCACGCTTGGTGGCGGCTCTGGCCAGCCGTACGGCGCTCATGGTGGCTTCGGTGCCGGAGTTGACCAGTCGCACCATCTCCACCGACGGCACCAGATCGATAATCTTCTGAGCCAGATTCACTTCGGCCTCGGTAGGTGCCCCAAAGGAGCTTCCCAAGGAGACGGCTTCCATAATGGCCTTGGTCACGGAGGGGTGGGCATGGCCGACGATCATCGGTCCCCAGGAGCCCACATAGTCAATATAGCTATGGCCATCCACATCGGTAACCGTGGCACCGCACGCCTCACGAATGAATGGAGGCGTGCCCCCCACCGACTTGAAGGCTCGAACCGGGCTGTTGACCCCGCCGGGAATTAGATCCTGTGCGCGGCTGAACAGTTTTTCGGAATGGGTGTTGGACATGATCTGGGACTCCACGACTCTGCTAAGCGTTCTTATTGCGTTGATTTCTGCTATTATGGTCCCACGACGCAGCCAAGACAATCCATGATCAATCCGCGGGATCATCGCTGGTCGGTCGCTACCTACCCACACCATCCATTTCGGAGAGCGCTATGAGCCAAAAGGGATCCAGCGATAATAAGGGGCTCGACGAACTGATGCGGATGTTGAAAGACAATCCCGCAGCAGTGGTTCGGGTACATAAATATCTACGCGGTGAGCTTCCTACCATGGTTCAGCATGTGGTGCCGTTGCGGTTGGCGGTGCAGTATCTGGAGCGGCTGGATCGTCTGGTTGACGGCCTGCGCCCCACCCTGAGTGAGGAGGAGGCCAATGCTCTGACTCGGGCCAAAATGGTGGAGCGGGTGATTCTGCGCGGCTGTGAATCCTACGAGCAGGAGTTGGAAGGCAAGCTACCGGAATAGATCAGGTTCTGGGCACCAGACGTTGTTGAATCTCACGGGCCAAGCTTTTACGGGTACGCCCTTCGATATCCAGCGTCCAGTGGGCTGCCTGCTGGTAGAAGGGTAGCCGCCTCTGCATGATTGCCTGGGCATCCTGTGTGGCACTCAGGGAGGGACGAGAGGCGTCCCCGGAGACCCTGGCTGCAAGCCGTTCGATATCCCCTTTGAGCCACACCACGGTTCCGCTAGCTTTCAGCAGGTCCATTTTGCGATGGCTGTAGATCTCCTGGCTGCCATCATCCAGGTCCACCACTACGCCGCCGCCACAGTCGATAATCACGCCCTCCATAGTGGCCACTTTCTGGGCCACGGCATGTTCCAAATCCCGAAACGCCCGCCAATCGCCGTCATGCGCCTCCAGAATCTCAGGAATGGATCGTCCTTCCGCTTCGTAGCTGATGAGCAGATCCATGGCCAGCACATCCCGCTTGGTCATCACCGCCAGCCGTCTAGCGATATTGGATTTTCCGGCCCCGCGCATGCCGATGACAATGATGTTATTCATGCCTATAGCTCATCATTTGACATATCATACCGTCTCTTACGGGTCCATTTAATGCCGACGATCACCCACGCGGCGCTATGCCAAAGCAGGTCGAAGATATCCAGCGGCTTGGTCAGTGTCCCTTCCGAGAGCATGCGCAATTTTTCCAACAGGTGGGGTTCCGGCGCGATGGGGTACGGCGCGATAGTGAGCCACACTGCCGCCACCAGCAAAAAGGTCCAGGAGATGTGATCCACCCAGTTGAAGAGGGAGGAGGGGGCTTTCTCGTTCATGCGATTCGGTTCCCTTGATCGATAGGCTGTGGAGTGGCCATTATGGCCCGAATTGGGGCCTTCGACAACCGGTCCCAGCCGGAGAGACGGGCCTTATTGACCCTCATGGTCGGCCCGAGCTTGACCCCTATGGAAATTTCGGTAAAATCCATGAGGCTGTTAGAATCCTGAAGGCATGCGGGTGTCGTCTAATGGTAGGGCCTAAGCTTCCCAAGCTTAAGACGGGAGTTCGATTCTCCTCACCCGCTCCACTTTCTCTTCGTTCTCTTCTCCCTTGCGTCCCCGTAGCTCAGCCGGATAGAGCAACGGATTCCTAATCCGTAGGTCGTGCGTTCGAATCGCGCCGGGGACACCATTAAAACAAATGGTTAGAACGTATACACAGCTTGGAAATGTCCTTTAGGGACACAATAGGGACACGCCGGGATAGATTTCAATTTTCCCTGGAGGCCCCTTATTTCCACGACTTCGCCTTGCCCCCCGCATAAGAACGCCATCTAGAAGGTGACACCAACGGCATAGGATTCTCCACACTGTGAACGTCGTGAAGCGTACTCTGACTTGTAAAAGGGTTATCGTAGAGAGGAATGTATAGAATGTGTATGTCCCTGGAGGGAGGGTATACCTATCGTGCGGCGTTTATCTTGAACCTCAGATAGATGTTCACAATGTTCACAACGTTCACACGTCCAATAAAAACAGCATGTTGTGGCGTGAACATGGTGTGTATGTCGTGTGAACATGGAGCAAGCGTCCTCCTGAGGGCATAGCCACACGTAGCAAATGGATTGGGGCAGATCCTTGAGGTGGAGTGCTTTTCAAGCTACTCATACACGCGTGTGTTTATATATTTTAGGAACCATGGGGCACCCTTTAGAATCTAAAAATACAGGATTAGCCCCCTGCATATTGCCCGGAAAAACCATGAACACTGAATTGACTAAGGACCAAAAGACAGAGCTGAAAAAGCTTGAACGCGAATGGGCAGACGTCGCGGATCATGATGCAGTGATGCGTGTTTCTGCATGGAGCCTGCCCAACCATGATGAACCGTACGACGACCGGGAATTCGTTGACCGTCTGCCAGAGCTGGGCAGCTCTCTCAAAGGCATGAAGGATATCTTTGGGAACAAAGCTTGATGCTAGGCAAGACGTCGTTTCTAGAGGAATGGAAGAAGGAACCGCACAATCGTTGGCGCTCACTCAAGCGTCTAAAATCTCTTCACCTGCTCTTCGAAGAGGTTCGTCAGGCCCTTGATTGGGAAGGCGTTACCCTTGACCGCCGACTCCTGGCGAATGCGGTGTACAGCTATTTCATCGATATTGACCGACACAAAGAGTTTCACAGAATCGCTTGGGCAAATGAGTACAAGCGAGCTGCTTATACAGCCATTTGGCTTGTGCGTATCCGCCCCGTCCAGGTCCATCATGACCTGTCAAATGAAGACTGTGCCGACTACCATCTATACGCGAACGAGTTTTTCGCGATCACGGCGGCGTTGCACTTTCTTGACGTGACTCCAGGCAAGGTGCCAAAGGACTTTTTCTCCCTTCTCATCTATGAGTTTCGATATCGCCCCACCAGCCCCGCCAAGATCATCTCTCTTTTTTACGCCATAGATTGGGCGGTAAAGGGGGAAGAGCCACCCATCACCCTGCCAAACGAATTTCTTTCGTCTTAGAGAAGGGAACCCCGAAGGACTCCCGCTTTTGCCTGAGCGCCCCTTTCTGTTCATGGTTCGCGTGCCCATGGGGTAGCCCCTTCTCTATCGCCCCGTCCGTGCCTGCACCATCCTAATCTTCTCTTCAACACCGATCAGCGATGACATCGAACCCCCGATCCGATTCAACAACCCGCCAAGCGCGGCGTAATCAGAGGCGGGCGTCAGACCCTCCGAATAAATGAAGAGGTTCCCAAGGCTCTTGAGCCCTTCAGCGTAGGCGATCATATCGGCCTGGACGGTATCTTGAAGCCTGTCCAAGTCGTCGTGGGTGAGGTTGTTCATGGCTGTCTCGGCCAGATTCATGGCCCAGTCGGCTACGGTGTCGATGGATTGGGGGGAGGATGGCTTGGGCATGGTGGAACTCCTCTTGCACACATGTAGTGAAATCACTACAATTTAGACATTATCTGCAAGACATGGTCAAGGGAGAATCACAACATGGTTGCGAAAATAATCACCCCTCTCCAATGTAAACTGGGAAGGACCGCCTTAGGGTGGGGGGTTAGAGATCTTGCAAATGCGGCTGAAATGTCAACGCAAACCATCAGCCGATTTGAACGTGGAGAAGAGCTGAAGCCGCGCACAATCAAAACCATCCAAGGTGTTCTAGAAGCCGCCGGTATCCAATTCATCCCAGAGAACGGCGGCGGCGCAGGTGTGCGGCTTAAGGAGAGGGCAGAGGGGTAAGGGAGTAGTGAATCACGACCCCCTGCATAGGGGTGTCCAAAAACAGGGCTTCCTTGGGAGGGCTGAATCTAATTCACCCCCTTGTGGGGCGTCCACTCTCTGGACATCCTTGCCGTCAAGATGGGGGTAAATCGGATTGACGCCCTGCAAGGGGAGGTAAGGGAGGTCCGATCCAGACCCCCCCCTTGCCCTTATCGCTCCGATCCACCATGCACAGCTCTTTGGCCATATCGATGGTGATGTGGTAGTCCTTAGCTGGACGACCGCCTGATGGGTTTTCGCCAGAATTGGCGTAAACCACAAAGTCCTGATTCTCAACAAAATCGTATTGGGCAACACGATCTTTGATCCAGTTGGAGAAGTCCTTCCCAACCCCCAGATGCTTGTGCAGCTCCCGCGCATTCACCGTCAGGATGGAAGCCCCACCGATCTCGCCAGGGATGGCGGGCTGCTGCATTTGCACTCCCAAGAGATGGGATTACAGCGCGGTATTCCTTGGCCGGGCGATCGCCATGGGGGTTATTGCCAGAGTTGGAAATAACTATAAAATATTGATTTTCAACGATTCGTCGCTCCCAAAAATCGGGGAACAAACAAAGGGTCGCATTTCAAATGCCACCCTTCCGCGTTTCAAACGCGAGAGGGCCGATCAGATCGCCGTTCCCGTCCTGATATGCACCCGGTCCAAAATTGGACCGCCTGAAATCATTGGGGATTTTTAACCGACGATGGCGGGGTGTACTTGATTGACGATGTCCTCTCTGGTGAAGATAATAGAATTAACCCCACGGTCGTCTTGGGCGTTGAGAGCCTCGGCCCTGGCTTCGGCCTCGCTTGCATTGGTTCGCCGTGGGTACTCCAAGCTTATTTCTACGCCAGATCGCTGTTGCCTTTCTCCATGGAAGGCGTAGAGTAGAAATCAGAAGCACCTTGGCCCGTCGGACTGGAGACCCCACCCGGCGCGGTATCCCTCCTGACATTGGCCTGCAAAGCCGGGGAGGGGGTCCAAGGCGTTTGTTGCCCTGGGCCGCCTGTACCGTAATTACAGGATCACGCCCCAGGGCGATCTCCTTTTTTCCAACATCGGCGATCAATCACAGCTCCCCAGCCGCCTCCAGCTTCTTGATATGTCGATGCACTGTTACCCGGCTAACACCAAGCTTCTTGCCGATCATGGCCAGGGACCATCCAGAGGTTAAAGGATCCAGCTTAATCTCTAGAATCCTCTGACGGGTGTTACGGGGGGTAGTGTTCATGCCGTCTTCCGTTTCTGATGTCGCTCCATCATCTCAGCCAGTCCACCCCCGCCGGAAACCTCCAGCTTTTCGGTGAACAGGCCATGCACCTTGCCGAGCTGCTCCAGGGCCTGCCCTTTGGGCCAGAATTTCACCTTCAGCACCTGACACCCATCATCGCCGATGGCGACATCCATGCTCTGGATAGCGGCTGTGGTATCCTCATCCATCTTATGGAGGGGGAGGAGCCTCCCATCCGCATCAAACAGCTTTCTGATGTCTGAGAGCGCCACACACGCCATCTCCTTGATGACTCTATCCGAATCAGCCTCAGCCCTCTTAGCGCTCTTCTTGACCGCCTGAGCGATATAGGCCGCCACATTAGGTAAATCTAGGGTTTGGCTGGCAGTCACCCCCGCAGATTTCTTGGACGACCTGGGGAATGCTTTCATGTAGGCCTGGGTTGCGTTGCGTTCTGGATCGGCCAGATAGAAATCACAAAAGCGCCGCTGCTTAGGGGTTAGTCCATATTTATCTCTCTGACTCATGACCACATCCTCCCATCTCCAAAGTCGTTCTCATCATTCCATCCCCAAGCCTCTCTAAGATGGGGGTGCTCTTTGAAATATCTCGGAAACGACCTCTTCACAAAGGCATCCGGGTGAAGAAACGCAACCGGATCAAGAACCGAGCCGTCCATGGAGAAATCATCTTGCTGCACCAGCCAGCGCATATGATGGGTAGCCAGCTCGGCCTTAATTTCCGCTAGGTTGGCCTCTCTTTCCAGTTCAGCGTGTCTCCGCTCCAGCTCTTGATGTTCTGCCAACTGCTGCCGCAAAGTACGGATGCCATCCAGTGTTTGATTCAGTAGCTTCTCATACCCTGGAAATGCTTCACCATTGTCTCTTATATTATCAATTTCTTCAATGATTTGCACCTCTAAGGCGTCTCGCTGAACGGGGTCATCCCAGTCGACCGCCAGCAGTTCTTCAGCATCCAATGTCATCGCTCTTCTCCTCCATGAAACATTTCCATCGCTTCGGCCTCTGACCGGGCAACCCCGGCGATGCCACCAAATTGTTGGACCATCTCGATAAATCTCCTCTGTTGAGCTGAGACGCGACCACGAGCCGTTTTGACCTCAACCCCCATGAACAAGCCAATCACCTGCCCCACCATCTCTGGCGTCACAGTGACCGATTTGATGCCTACCAGATCGGGAGAGCCGGTGGGCAATCCAAAGTGATACTGAGCGCCATGGGGCAGAAACACGCCTTCCTTGGATCGAACCGGCTTACCCCTCGCTACCCACGCTTGGCCCTGATTGTTTCGAAAGAGCCGGGCATCATCCCGGCTGCCAATGGCGAGTTGGATCTGCTGTTGGATCTCGGCTTCGGTCATGCTGCCCTCCTGGATCGCATCGCCTCGTTGGCAGCGCGCTCTCCAAAGGTGGCCTTGAGCCGATACCAAATCCACCCGCGCTTATAGCCCTTGGCACTGGCCGTCTGTCTGAGATTTTCCAAAGTGGTCATCACCTGCCTCTGTGACGCATGGGGCCTCAGAGGCGGCTTCTCGATAGCTTTCAACTCCCCATCCTCATGCACCACCTCGCGGCTTTTAACCTCAGACTTCCACCCACAGGCCGGGCACTGGCTGGCACTGGGCCGCATCGCCAAAAAGCAGTGCTTGCAGATCCTGATAGGGGCTGGAGCCTTGGAACGGCCATGGCCTCTCCTTTGCTTCTCTCGCCACTCCAGGGACCATTGCCGTTCGTCATCGGGGAATCCATGCTCATGGACACACCCGGCGTGATCCAAAACGATGGCATCTGATTTGCCGTCAAAGGTCCGCAACACCCGCCCGACCATTTGCAAATAGAGACCAACCGACTTGGTGGGCCGGGCCAGAATGCAGCAGGAGGTTTGCGGTAGATCCCACCCCTCAGTGAGAATACCGACATTGCACACCACCTTGGTCTCACCAGAGGCCAATCTGGAGAGGATGGCATCACGTTCATCGGTGGGGGTGTCGCCGTCCACATGCTCGGCTCGGACGCCAACCGCCAGAAAGCTGTCACGGATGTGGAGGCTGTGCTTGATATTGACGGCGAACACTACGGTGGGCCGCCCTTTAGCGTATTCCAGCCAGTGCTTCGGGAGGTCTCCCACCAAGTCAGGTTGATCGACCCGCTCGGAGAGGGTGGCACTATCGTAATCCCCCCGCTTGATGCCGACCCCGGTCATATCCGGTCTGGAAGGGGCGTAGACTTTCGCTGGGACCAGATATCCCTGGGCGGTCAACTCCGATACGCTGGAGACAGGAACGATGGCTTGGAAGATATCTCCAAGCCCCTTGCCATCTGAACGCTCAGGAGTGGCCGTCAGCCCCAAAACGACCGCCTTAGGGTAGGCATCCAGGATTTTCTTGTAGGTGGGTGCCTCGGCTCGGTGGGCCTCGTCGATGATGATTAGGTTGGAACCTTCCATCCCATCCAGGCGATTGACCAGAGTCTGGATGCTGGCTACCTGCACCGGCTGGGTTGGGTCCGTCCGGGGGTGCTTGGCCATCATGACGCCGTGGTCAATGCTAAGGGCATCCAGCTTTCCAGAGGCTTGATTGATCAGCTCCCGACGGTGCCCCAGGAATAGCACCTGATTGCCCCGACCAAGAGCAGATTGAATGATGTGAGAAGCGATCACCGTCTTCCCGGCTCCAGTAGGGGCATGGATGATCAGGCGGTGGTTGCCGTTGCGGAGTTCGTCTCTGGCAGACTCCACGGCCATGGATTGATAGGGGCGAAGCTCAAGTTGAGGGACGAGAATCTTCAAAATTCGATCCCCCCTTCGACCACGCTATGATCCGAGTGGCCGACCCTTTCCAGCCGCACATGCACCCCATCTCGATGTCGGACAGGGTCAAAGGTCACAGAGATGCCCGCCACACGAAGAGCAGGGGCATTGCGCCGGAGAATGTCTGCTAGGCCACGGGGGCTTTTTGGCCAACCGTCATTCTGCCCTTTATGGTCTTCAAGCTTTTCAAACAGCCCCTTCACGGTGTCGGAGAATGCCCCATACCGTGTCTCCATAAAGTCAAGGACGGCACGGGCTACAGGAGAGGAGTCCAAGGCATTGATGATCGCTTTTTCTCGACGCCCCTTGTAGACCTTTGAAAATTCTCCTGACACATGCCCACTGACCTGAAACAGCGCCTCTCCAAGACAAGCAAAGTCAGCCATCCGGGGGAGGTCATCTAGTTCCACATGGGGCAACTGCGCCAAGGTCTGGACAAACAGATCCAGCAGGCCGCCGAAGATGCTGGCCCGGTTGATCTCAAACTCTTCTGCCAGATCCGATGCCTTGCGCCGTGTCTGGATGACGGGGAGCTCCAAGCGGATGGTGCGGTCGATCAGATCTTGGGCCGTTGCGAGCGTGGAGATGCCATTGAACATCACAGGACGGAGCACCTCGATAAGGCTCTCCTCATCATTGGTGTAGAGCTGGCGGGTTCCAAACCCTCCGCCGGTGGAGACGGAGCAGAAGGCGTCCTGCTGGGCTGAGGTCAGTCTGGATAGATTGTTGAAGCTCACCATGTAGTTGTTGGCGGCTCCGACAAATATGTCTTCTACCTTGTTGGGGGCGGCTCGTAGATTAACATCGTTGGGGTCGATGAGATCTCGTAGCCTGGACTGGGTGTCCGATTTGCCGCTGCCTTGCTCACCAGCCACCTCCAGAATCGGCTTGGGAGTCTCGGGCCGGAAAGACTCGATGATCCAGGCTAATACCAAATCTTGGTCCGGCTTGGGCACATTGATGGATTTCCATAGCAGAGAGACATCACCATTCACCTCTGGCGATGGCAGAGGTCGCATAGCCTTGGTGCGGCGGAATTTGACCGGCGGATGGTCCATCACCTGCCAGCCGGATGCGGTAACCTCAACAGCCCGCCATGTATCATCACACAGGTCGATGTAGTAACCATCATCATGGTTGGCAGTGCGGAGAAAGACCGCATGCTCTTCTCCATCAAATCGGGCGATACCAGAGAGGGTGCCGAGCGCATCTTTCAGGCTGGCATCCCGTGGAGCCTTTCCGGTCTCTTTGTAGAAGAGGTAGGAGACCCACTCTAGGAAGCCCGATGATCCAAGCGGCCACGTCTCTCGGTGTCCATCTTGTTCAAACGTCGCATAGCATGTCCCATCGGGATCGTGGAACAGTGAGGCGCGGGCCTTGACCAGATCCACCACCATGTCGGCGACGGACTCACGTTCCTGAGTGTCATCGCCGGGGCCTTTGACGGACTGATCCAGTGCTGAAATAAGGATACCTTTGATGTTTTTCAACCTGGAGCGAGCGCGTTGATAGTCGGCTTCACTGTGCTCCCGAATAGCGCGCAAGGCATCGATCACCTGGGGCTCAAAAGGGGAGCCTGGATCGTTTTGGGCGGCCTCGATGGCCTGTTCGACGATCTCTTTAGGGGTTGGGAGATCGGGCTGATCAGGCTGTGCCTGGAGCTGTTCACACACAGCATTTAGTCCCTCCAACTGCGCCAGATCATTGAAGTCGGTGGGCTCGTTGGCGGTATCTTCGAATTGGGGAGCGACCACCCGACACCCTGTAACCTTGACGGCGATCTCTTCAGCCTTGGTAACGCCGGGGTTGCCCTTGGTCCACTGGTCATTGTCGGCACAGATGGTTATGGGGATGTCGGGATATTTGGCCCGCAGCGCCTGGATGACGGGAGAGAGGTTTTCGGCGTCGAAAGCCACGACGGTCGCTTGGCCGGTGGCCTCGTGGACGGTCGCCCCTGTGGCGAAACCTTCGACCACCATAATGCTGCCCTCGATCTTCCCCAGGACGAACATGCCGCCGCTCTTTTTGCTGCCTTTCAGGAAGCGCTTGCCACCATTCCAATTGATGGTCTGGAGCGATTGCAGCACCCCTTCAGCGTCGTGCACCGGAATAATCAGCAGCTCCCCAGACTGAAGCACCCCATGAGGTAGCACTGCTTTGCTCTTAAAATAGGGATGGTCAGGGTTTGCTGTGGTGGCTTTGTTCAGCTCACCTTTGGCACGCTCGGCGGCGGCCTGGTGGGCTTCTTTTCTTGCCTGGTCGCGCTTGCGAATGGCAGTCTTCATGCGGCGCTTGTAGGTGCGGCGTTGAGCCTCAGTCAGGGGCTGTTCCGTTCGAGCACACCAGGTCTGCCCGGACTCGCCCTCCTTCCAGTTGCCATACGCGCCTGCCGGGATGCCGTCGTCATACAATACGTACCAGCCGTTGCGGCTCCCTTTTTTGTCACCCTGGACGTAGGCGCGGTGAATCGCATGGTCAGAGATGGGTGGGGCAGAAAGTTGAAGGCCAGCTTGTCGTAGCACATCAGCGAAGGCAGCGATGGGATCTTGTGCAGACATGCTGGTGGATGTGTGCTGTGTCGGTGGTTGCAGTTGAAAATATTCGGTATTTTTGGTATAGTTCTCGGCATCAAGAACGCCTGCCACAGCGCCATATGATGACGAAAACCCTGGCCGATCCTGGCTGGGGTTTTTGTTTTCCATATCCTTCCCCCCTAGGCCGACTCAGAAGTTGAACGCTGAATGCGGTCAGCAATCCACTTTTCACAGTCGCAGCGACGATAGCGGATGGCGGTGCCCACCTTGAAAAACGGGATGAACTCGCCCGTCATGCGCCCTTTGGCCTGGGTGGATGTGGGAATGCTGTACTCTTCCTGAAGATCGGAAGGGGTGAGGACTTCAGCCTTGGGCTTGGCGACCAGCGCCTTTTGGAAGATGGCATCGACCAAAGCATCGAACGCTGGCGTGCCGGGGATGATGGGTGCAGCAATATTCACGGGTATTCTCCAAACAAAATCGGTTCCGAGGTCTGGTCATGATCCAGAACCCCTGGGAATTCACCGGTGTTGGAGGGGATGATAGGAAATGGGCTGCACAGCCTAATCTTATGCCGTGCTAAACCGTGTTAGGCCGTGAAGCTGTGCAGCAGGGAGGGGGTGGAGCTACGAATTCGCAGTTCGAATTTTGCTGATAATATTTCTAAATCGAGGCCAGCCGGTGGGGTGCTGGTCTTTTTTTGTGATTGGATGCACCCAATATATTTTCTTGTCCGACCCAACTTCCTGGACAATTCTTTCGCCATGTACAGCATCATAGTCCTGAATCTCCAGGAGGACTTCTTCCGGGGTGACATGCTCCCACCCATCGCGTTCTTTGGCGATCGACTTGCACACTTTCTCAATTAACAGAGTAAGAGGAGAGCGTGACCGATTACGTTTCTTTGGTTTGCTTTGGGGTCGCTTCAAAACAAGCCCTTGCCAGAATCTTGGAGGCTCTATCTTGCCTATTGATAGCATTTGTCGGAACCGCTCTCTATCCATGATGTACCGCTTAAGGTGACGATGGCTTTTTGGGTCAGACTCATCCCAATGAGAACGAATATCTCTTACAATCGTTTGAGCGCCTGGGAAGCAATTTGTGGTAAGTTCGCGAGGGGCATCCACCATCCAAGGTGGAGCCTCTTCCTCTTTGTTGCGATGGCCTGTTAGGTACTCGGTGAGTTCAAACGAATCGGGTCCTTCTGGCCAGGAAAGCCTAAGCAACGAAACGTCTTGCTGTTCGATCAGGGTTGCGAGAAGGTGTGCAATTCCCTCTCTATCCGTGCCAGATTCAGATGACCACTCATCGATGATCTCACTTAGACGTAACTGAGACCATTCTTTCATAGATGCGGCTTCAGATTTGGTGCTTTCTTGATCTGCTATGGCATCGATAACGGACTTCATTCCACGCTCCTCAGCGCCCTATGGAGTGTCCCGGCCAGGGTGGGTAGGTGGCCCACCTTTTCAGGAGCTACCTTAGGCCGGGATTTGGGACGTCTGCCAAGATCGGCGAATGTTAACTCGACATACACACGATGTTCACGCCATAACATATTGAAAATAAAGGCTGCGTGAACGTTGTGAACATTGTGAACATCTATTTTGGATGTCAGATTATTCTCTGGAGAAGGGTATAGGCCCCCCCCCAGGGATATACACATCCTCTACCTTATCCTCCCGCCAATAACCCTTTTACAAGTGGGTAGCACGCTTCACGACATACACGGCTTGGAGGTGGAAGTATGGCGGTTTGTGCCATCTCTAGCCCGCTTGCTTCTCCAGCCTGAAGCTATCGAGATTCACCACCTCGGCTACACTGCCTGATGCTTTGCGTAGCACCTCATCCTTGATGTGGGCGTATCTCTGGGTCATGGCTCCAGTGGCGTGTCCAAGAAGCTGCTGGACGTGATACAGCTCCGCTCCTGAGTTGACCACCATGGAGGCGAAGGTATGGCGTAGGTCGTGGATTCTAGCGTCCTTGATTCCCGCCCTCTTGGTGGCTGCTGCCCATGGCTTCTTTACCGTGGTGAGGTGCGCCCACGGCTTCTGGCCTGGGAACACATAGCGGCTTACCATGACTTTCTCTTGGTTCTCAAGCACCCCCATGGCGGCATCATTAAGAGGGACCACTTGGGCCTTCCCTGCCTTGGTCCTAGGGATGGTCCACTGTCGGCGCTCCATATCGATATCATCCCAACTGGCCGACAACACATTGCCGGAGCGTGCGCCGGTGTAGAGCATCATCGCCAAGGCCGCTGTGGCTGTCGGGCTCCCATATTCTTCCAAAGCTTGGAATAGGCGGTTCAACTCATCGGCATCCAGCCAGCGGGTTCTCTTATTGTTCTCCTGCTCAACCTTAATGGTGGCGGCGGGATTATCCTCCAGGAGCCCTTCACGGATCGCAAAGTTGAACATCACCCGGATCAGAGCCAGATAGCGATTGCAGGTAGCAACGGCTCGCCCATCGGCTTTCAGTTTGGTGATCACCTGTCTCACATGTCGGCTGGTAATGAGGTTGATGGGCCGCTTGCCCCAGGCCGGTATCAGGCGTAGGTCGAGCTTGTTACGGTCGTCGTAGATGGTCCTTTTAGAATCGGCTCGTGCTTCCAGATATTTCTCTGCGAGCTGGCTGAATGTGAGGGCTTCCCGGCTTCTTCTCCGTGCCTGTGAGGGGTCTTCACCCTTTGATGCCAGCCGTAGCAGTTCCATAGCCTCTTTTCTGGCTTGCCCCACTGTCCACTTGCCGTAGTCACCTATGGCGTATCTCTTTGATGCATTCCCCATCCGATAACGGATCATGAAAGATTTACGGCCAGAGGGGTAAACCCGGATGATGAACCCTTTGAGGACATCATCGGAATACTCCGCCCGCTTCTCTGTGGGGGTGAGGCTGTCTATCGTGCGCTTAGTGAGCTTCATCAGGCCCTCTCTGATCTACGGATTGTTGCTCCAAGACCAACGGATTCGATGTCCGTTGTGCGGAAAAACCGCTTCTGGGGACACAATAGGGACACATGGGGACACAATTCGTGGGAAGATGTGGGAATCAGTATGAATAGTGATTTGAATAAAATCAATAGGTAGGAATGATTAGGAGTTTGCAGAAATGTGGGATTCTCGGATTCCTAATCCGTAGGTCGTGCGTTCGAATCGCGCCGGGGACGCCATACAAATCAACGATCTATGGCCGAGCAACGGAGTTTTGATACGTTGCTCCGGTCTATTTCCGGTCTATTGGAAACCGATGCGGGCATTGGCCTTTCGGCAATGAACGGCCCCCTCTGGTGTAAACCGATACACGGATCTTTTATCCGTTACCCTTCATTACTGCATC
>JADFWT010000003.1 GCA_015233785.1 Magnetococcales bacterium | reverse complement strand
CACCACCGCCCGCATAAACGGTCCATTATCATTATAGTGGGGCGCTGTGATCAGATTGCCGTCAATAACCAGATTCTCCTCTTTGTAGTCAGCTCCGGCGTTCTTCATATCGTCAGCGATAGACATATAGGCCGTGGCCTTGCGCCCTTTGATGGTGCCCGCCGAGATCACCACCCACGGCCCGTGACAGATGGCCGCCACCAGCTTGCCCTGTTCGTCCATCTCGCGGACAAACTTCAACACCTCTTTGCGCAGCCGCAGCCGGTCGGGGGATTCAAAACCGCCGGGTAGAATCACCGCGTCAAAATCTTTGGCGTCCAGATCCTTGGTGGCCATGGTGGCCCGGGCCGGAACGCCGTATTTACCCACCAGCATCTCACCGGTCGGGGTGGCGACTTCGGTCTTGTAACCCTCCTCCAAACAGCGATAGTAGGGGTAGACGAACTCTTCATCCTGAAAATTTTGTGCAACAATGATGGCAACGCGCTTCATCAGGAGACTCCTAAAAATAACAACTATTTAAAACCTGCACATCACAGGCGAATCCAGAGTGGTACCCCAGAAATTTCAGCCCAACCAACAGGTTAACCAGATATAATCAGATACCCTCAAAGCATACCGAAACCCTCTCTCCAGGGCTAGATATTGCGTAGGACGGCCATCAACCCTTACGAATAGATCAGTTTATTTTTTATTGAATAAAATTTCTAAATGGTGCTAGGATGAATCGTTGTAATTTAATATGATAAATATACTTTTGCGACCCTATAACGGCCCGCACCTTCATACATCATTCAGGGGATACTCCATGATGCATAAAATATCCGTTTTTGTGGTGATGCTGTTTCTACTCTCCGCCTGTACCTCCATGAGGGGCATCCCGGTCACAGAGAGTCAGGCCACGCCGTACAAGGAAGGCAAAGCCACCTACAGCCAGATTGTCAAAGCGTTTGGAGCCCCCACCACCAATATTCTCTACACCAACGGCACCCGCACCATTGTCTACGCATTCTCCAGCCATAGCATGGTCCCTTTCAGAGGCGGCGCAGAGATGAGAATGATCCAGACCAGCTTTTCGTTCGATCAGGAGGGGGTCCTGTTGAACAAATCCTCCTACAACACCGGAACCGGACCAACCCCCCGTTGACTGCACCCATGGCCGGGGGGGAGCGGCATCTCCCCCGGCACCGTGACGCCCTGTCAGAACTGCGTCAGCGCCTGTTTTAACCCACCGATATCTTCAATCACCGCCACGTTGGGTTCCAGCGTACGCCAATCGATCATTCCCGACTGCCGCCCAATAAACGGAATGCCCACCTTACGGCACGCCTCCAGATCGTTGATGCCGTCTCCCACATAGACGCACTCTGCCTCGCGCCAACCGCGCCGGCCCAACAGCTCTGCCAGATTATCTTCTTTATCCACCGGTGAGCCGAGAATATCGCTGAAGTAATGGCGGATCCCCCGCGCCGCACAGACCGCACGCAACTCCGTCTGGTCGGAGCCGGAGATCAGCGCCATGGTCAGCACCCCCAGATACGCCTGCATAAACGCCAAGGATCCGGAAATCGGGGCTGCTTCAATGACGCGCTGCTTGACGATGGCCGAATATTGCCCCGCCATTTTGGTACGCACCTCCTCGGTGATGGGGCGGCCCAGCAACTCCCCATGGAAGTGGTCCAACTTGCGATAACGCGATAAGCCGGGATTGGCACGCACATAATCGGCCATCTTCTCCAGCAGCTCCGACGGATACCCCTTTAGCAGCTCCATGAAACCGTCGTTGCGAATTTCATTGGTATCGGCCAGAACCCCGTCAAAATCGAATAGAACCTGCTTTACCGTCATGGAAACTCCCTGTTAGCGCGCTTGGATGATCTCTCCCCATGCTAACCCAGACTTTAGGCTTTCTCCAACCGCACGCCTTGTCATGGTTTGTCAAGCGGTGGGATCTGTTGTAGGTTATAGCGTTTTTGCATCGGTATTGTTTATGTGTTGAGGAGGGCTCAACCCTCCAACCGCCAGAAGAGACATCTGGCCCTCTGGATCCCCCAAAATTTTTCTGTTGAGGAGTGCGCTATGGGCATGAAGGTTTTGATCGTGGGCGGTGGTGGTCGGGAACACGCCCTGGCCTGGAAAATTGCCCAATCTCCCTTGGTTGAGAAGCTTTACTGTGCCCCCGGCAACGCCGGTATCGCCGATCTGGCCGAGTGCGTTGCTATGGGTGCGGAAGATCTCCCGGCTTTGCGTGATTTTGCCGTTGAGCATCAGATCGACCTTACCGTGGTGGGACCGGAAGTGCCCCTCACCCTGGGCATCACCGATCTGTTTCAAGCCTCCGGGCTTCAGGTGTTCGGCCCCTCCAAGGCCGCCGCCGAAATCGAAGGCTCCAAGGCGTTCATGAAAGGACTGTTCGCCAAATACAACATCCCCACCGCCGAGTTCAAACCCTTCACCAACCCCGATGAGGCCAAAGCCTATGTGCAGGAAAAAGGCGCACCCATCGTGGTAAAGACCTCAGGTCTGGCAGCGGGCAAAGGGGCCATCGTCTGCCAATCCATTGAGGAGGCCAATGCCGCCATCGATCAGGTGATGGTGGAGCGGGCCTTTGGCGAGGCCGGTGATACCGTCATTGTGGAAGAGTTTCTCACCGGCGAAGAGGCGTCGTTTATCGCCCTGGTGGATGGTGAAAACATTCTGCCCCTGGCCGGATCCCAGGATCACAAAGCCGTGGGTGAAGGGGATACCGGGCTCAATACCGGCGGTATGGGGGCTTACTCTCCCGCACCGGTACTCACCGAAGAGCTGTCGGCCAAAGCCATGGAGATGGTGATGAAACCCACCGTTCGAGCCATGGCAGCCGAAGGGCGTCCCTATCGGGGGGTGCTGTACGCCGGATTGATGATCGACCACGGACGCATCAAGACACTGGAGTTCAACGCCCGCTTCGGCGACCCGGAGACCCAGCCGATTCTCTACCGCATGAAGTCAGACATCGTACCGCTGTTGATGGCCTCGGCCAATGGATCTTTAGAAGGTGCAACGGTGACATGGGATCCTCGCACCTCTCTGTGTGTGGTGCTGGCAGCGGGGGGCTATCCCGGCTCCTACGTCAAGGGCGCGGCCATCTCCGGGCTGGATCGGGCGGCCCAGGTGGAAGATGCCTTTGTATTCCACGCCGGAACCAAGCTGGATGGCCCACAGACGGTCACTTCGGGTGGTCGGGTGCTGGGTGTCACCGCCCTGGGGAAAAGCGCCAAGGAGGCCCAACAGAGGGCCTATCAGGCCGTAGACGCCATTGAGTGGAAGGATCTCTATTGTCGCCGGGATATTGGCTATCGGGCGGTCAAGCGAGAAGAGTCTTAATCTGAATACATTAAACAAAACGAGGAACACCATGAGCAAAGCAGCCAAAGTAGGCATCCTGATGGGCTCCGATTCGGACTGGGATGTGATGAAAGAGGCGGGAAGCGTACTGAAATCATTCGATATCCCTTTTGAGATGTCGGTCAGCTCGGCCCACCGCACCCCGGAACGAACCCACGAATATGCCGCCAGCGCCGCCGAGCGCGGAATCCAGGCGATGATCATCGGGGCCGGAGCCGCTGCCCATCTGGCCGGTGTGGTGGCTTCTCAGACCAATCTGCCGGTGATCGGCGTGCCGCTGAACGCCACTGCCGTCAACGGCATGGATGCCCTGTTGGCCACTGTACAGATGCCTGGCGGCATTCCTGTGGCCACCATGGCCATCGGCAAGGCAGGCGCCAAAAATGCCGGTCTCTTTGCTGCACAGATCATCGCTCTGAGCGACAAAGAACTGGCCGCCAGGCTGGCTCAATATCGCAAGGATATGGTAGCCGCCGTCATGAAGAAGGATGCCGCCCTTCAGGAGCGGGTTGCCGAGCTGTGAGCCTAACAAGGGGCATGGCTGCTCTCTCGTGGTGACCGACGATCTACAGGCGGCTCTCCAGGCGCTACGCCGGGGAGAGGTGATCGCCTACCCCACCGAGACCGTTTATGGTCTGGGGGTGGACCCGTGGAACCCGGAGGCGTTGGCGCGTCTTTTTCAACTCAAAGGGCGTGCGCCGGATAAAGGGTTGATTCTGCTCATTGACGGTACCGACCAACTGGCCCATCTGGCCAAGCCGTGGTCGCCGTTGGCCCAGCGGTTGATAGATCGTTTCTGGCCGGGCCCTCTGACGTTGGTGCTTCCGGCCAGACCCGAGCTGCCCCTTCAGGTGACGGGGCCGCCCCATCATGGCATCAGCCATGTGGCGGTGCGCCACTCCCCTTCTCCAACCATTTCGGCGCTGCTAAAGGGGTGGGGCAAGCCACTGGTCTCCACCAGCGCCAACCCCAGCGGTGCGCCGGTCTACGCCAATGCAGCCGCTATCGCCCAGGCTTGGAGCCATGAGCTATCTGTGATTATTGAAGAGAAAACACAAGATATTACCTGGCAGGACCAATCCCAGCCTTCCACCGTGGTGCGTGTAGCGGACCATGCGTTGATTATGCTCCGGGAAGGCGCCCTGGGCCATCGTGATCTTCAGGCCGCTCTGGATTAGGCGGCACCTCCGACTCTCGCTGAAACTCCCCTTCGATGGTCGAAGAGCCCCGTGGCTGGACAGGCCCCCCCTGATCGTTCCACTTGGGTTGATCGGGCCAGGGAAAAGGTTGATCCGCTCCGGATCCGGCTCCTGTAGTCCCTGACGCTGCCCCGCTGCCGGCAAACAACGCCGCTGAAAGTAACGATCCCTGTCCGATAAACTGGCGCAAAACCGCTTTGATCAGATAGCGACTGACTGGAAAGATAAGCAAAAAACCAATCACATCGGAAATAAACCCCGGAATGACCAACAGCACCGCTGCTACCAGCACCAAAACGCCATCAGCCAACTCACCGCCAGGAATCTCTCCACGCGCTAAACGAGCCTGGGCACGGCTCAAGGTTCGGACCCCTTCACGGCGTGCAAGCGAGAGCCCCATCATGGCCGTACCGATGATTACGAGGAGCGTCGGCAGAGCGCCGATCACATCACCAACCTGAATGAGTAAATACAGTTCCACAGCCATAGCGGCCAGAATGCCCAACATGAACAATTTCAGCATGTGGTGAATCCTTTCCTACATTTTTTTTTAGACCTTTTCACGGCATTTACCACAAAAGCATCATGTTCCTTTCCGTTAAAAAGTCTCTATCCTTACGGGCGATGGCGCATCTATGTCAAGTTGATGTGGGGCCTTTGTTTAGGTCGGGAAAGGTGCGAGGGAGTCAAAAAACAGTCCAAAAACGTCTAAATCACATCATGGGGCGTTGAATACGGAGTCGGATCTGTGGTACTCATTCTTTTGTCCAATCACGATGGTCCTATTTAACACCGCTTTAGGATAGACGCGCCGTGAATGAGAACACCCTGGCGAAACGATACGCTTCCGCTCTGGCCGAATTGGCCACGGAACAAAATGCACTTGAAACCGTCCACGGCGAATTGAACGCATTCGCCGAGGTGATGGAGGCCACGCCTGCGTTGGCCGACAAATTGACCAACCCCACGGAGGAGGAAAGTGTCCACAAGGCGCTCGTCTCTACCTACGTGGAGCAGGTCTCTGTTTCACCGCTCACCTCCAACTTTTTGAATCTTCTGGTGGACAAACGCCGCATTGGCCTCATTGAGGGCATGGTGGATGCGTTCAACGAAGATGTGGAGGCGCGCAGTGGACGCCTTACCGTTCAGATCCAAACACCCAAGGAACTGACGGCAACCCATTCCAAACAGTTGAACGCCGCGTTAGCAAAAGCCACCGGTAAAGAGATCCAATTGGATGTTCAACTTGAACCCGACCTCCTGGGAGGCATGGTAGTCCAGATAGGCAGCCTTATGATGGATTACTCGCTTCGCAGCCGGATCAATCGTTTACACGCTCACTTGAGAGGGTAGAAGTCGGATGCAGATCAGCGTCGCCGAAATCAGCGAAATCCTCAAAAAACAGATCGCCGACTACGGTCAGGAGGCTGAGGTCTCCGAAGTGGGTCAGGTGATTGCAGTTGGGGACGGTATTGCCCGCGCCTACGGTCTTGACAATGTCATGGCCGGTGAACTCGTCGAATTTGAAGACGGGACGCAGGGCATGGCCCTCAACCTTGAGGAGGACAATGTGGGTATCGTGACCTTTGGGTCGGATACCGCCATTAAAGAGGGCACCAAGGTGAAGCGCACCAAGCGCATCGTCGACGTGCCGGTTGGCAAGGAGCTTCTGGGTCGCGTCGTAGACGTACTCGGAAACCCCATTGACGACAAAGGACCCATTAACACCGACAAACGCGGACTGGTGGATGTCAAAGCACCCGGCATCATCCCCCGCCAGTCAGTGAATGAGCCGCTCTATACCGGCCTCAAGGCACTTGACGCCCTGGTTCCTATCGGCCGCGGACAGCGTGAGCTGATCATTGGCGACCGTCAGACCGGCAAGACCGCCATCGCCGTCGATACCATCATCAACCAGAAGCGTACCCACGATACCGACAAGCCGGTCTATTGCGTGTACGTCGCAACCGGCCAGAAGCGGTCCACAGTGGCCCAGGTGGTGAAAATTCTGGAAGATAGCGGTGCCATGGAGTACACCACGGTGGTTGCGGCTACCGCCTCCGACCCGGCTCCCATGCAGTTTCTGTCGCCTTACTCCGGCTGCGCCATGGCTGAGTACTTTCGCGACAACGGCATGCACGCCCTGATCGTCTATGATGATCTATCCAAGCAGGCGGTTTCGTATCGTCAGATGTCTCTGATTCTACGTCGCCCCCCTGGACGTGAAGCCTATCCCGGCGACATTTTCTATCTCCACTCAAGACTTCTTGAGCGCGCCGCAAAACTCAATGACGACAACGGTGGCGGTTCTCTCACTGCACTGCCGATCATTGAGACGCAAGGTGGAGACGTGTCGGCCTACATTCCGACCAACGTGATCTCCATTACCGATGGCCAGATCTTCCTGGAGTCGGAGCTGTTCTATGCCGGTATGCGCCCAGCCATCTCGGTGGGTCTGTCGGTTTCGCGAGTGGGTGGTTCAGCCCAGGTGAAAGCAACCAAACAGGTGGCTGGCTCCCTGCGACTTGACCTGGCTCAGTTCCGCGAGATGGCCGCTTTCGCCCAGTTCGGTTCCGATCTGGATGAATCGACGCAAAAGTTGATCTTTCGTGGTGAGCGTCTCATGGAGTTGCTCAAACAGCCTCAGTACCAGCCGCTCTCCATGGCAGAACAGGCCACGGTTCTGTACGCTGGAACGCGTGGACTGCTGGATGATGTGCCGGTTAAGAATGTCAACAATCTTGAGCTGGCGATGATTGCCTTTATGCGCTCCAAGCATCAAGACCTTCTTGACACCATCACCTCGGATCAAAAACTGACCGATGAGACGGATGAGAAGTTGGGTAAAATACTTACCGATTTTATCGCGTCGCACAGCATCCGTGATGATCACTCGCACGACCAGCCGGATGCTTCGGAAGTCGATGTGGCGGATCAACTGATGACAGGCAGCATGTAATCACGAGGTTATTGAGACATGCCTAACCTGAAAGATCTGAAAAATCGGATTCGTTCCGTTGAGAACACGCAACAGATCACCAAAGCCATGAAAATGGTTGCGGCGGCCAAGCTGCGTCGTTCTCAGGAGCGAGCCGAAACGGCACGTCCGTACAGTGAAAAGATGACTGAGATGTCGGCCTCCCTGGCGCGCGGTATGTCAGACGCCGAGGGGGGACATCCGCTGATTTCGGGTCATACCGAAAATCCCAAAAAGATTGAAATTGTTCTCTTTACCGCCGATCGCGGTCTTTGCGGCAGTTTCAACAGCGGCGTGATTCGAGCTGTTCGCGCTAAAATCGAGGCGCTCCAGGCGAATGGCAAAAAGGTCTCTCTTACCTGTGTTGGAACCAAAGGCGACGAGGTGCTTAGGCGCCAGTTTGAGCCATTGATTCGCAATCGACTAGCCGGAATGACCAGAGAACTATCCTTCGAAAATGTAGAAAAAGAGCTCGCTCTTCAGCTGGTTCATGACTACGACGAAGGTGTGTTTGACGAGTGCTATATCGTCTACAACAAGTTTAAATCCGCTATGACGCAGATTTTAACTTGGCGCAGATTGATGCCGGTGGAAGTGGGCGAAGAGCAGGAAGAGGTGGGTGGCGGTGCCAGTCATCTCTTCGAACCTGAGGAAGATGAACTGCTGGCAGACCTGCTGCCTAAGAGCGTAGCGGTTCAACTCTATCAGGCTCTGGTAGAGTCCGATGCCTCGGAGCACGGTTCGCGCATGACTGCTATGGACAACGCGGTTAGAAACGCAGCCGACATGATCCAAAAGCTGACCATTACCTACAACAGGACACGACAGGCCGTCATTACTACCGAATTGATGGAGATCATCGGTGGGGCCGAGTCCCTGAAGGGTTAATTTAGTAAGAATCGATTCTTTACGAAAGCGGAGTCTTTCCCATGAGCGATAAGGTAGGACGCGTGGTACAGGTCGTCGGCCCAGTTGTCGATGTTCGCTTTACCGATGAGTTGCCAGCCATTCTCAACGCCCTTCAACTGAAGAATGACGGCAGTGGTGAGGATATGGTGTTGGAAGTGGCACAGCATCTCGGCGAAGGCACCGTTCGAGCCATCTCCATGCATGGAACCGATGGCCTGGTCCGTGGACAAGAGGTGGTAGATACCGGAGCGCCCATTATGATCCCAGTGGGTAACGAGACTCTGGGACGTATTCTGGACGTTGTGGGCCGTCCTCAGGACGATCTTGGTCCAGTTAAAACTGAGGCCAGGTTCCCCATGCACCGCGAGGCGCCTGCCTTTGCCGATCAGTCTACCGAGGCTGAAATCCTTGAGACCGGCATTAAGGTGGTGGATCTGCTGGCACCCTACTCCAAAGGCGGTAAAATTGGCCTGTTCGGAGGAGCTGGTGTGGGCAAAACGGTGTTGATCATGGAGCTGATCAACAACGTCGCCATGGGCCACGGTGGTTACTCGGTGTTTGCCGGTGTCGGCGAGCGGACCCGCGAAGGTAACGACCTCTACCACGAGATGATCGAAGGTAAAGTGGTAGATCCCAAAAGCTGGGAAAACTCCAAGGCCGCGCTGGTCTACGGTCAGATGAACGAGCCCCCTGGAGCCCGTGCCCGTGTGGCGCTAACCGGACTCACCATTGCGGAGTATTTCCGTGACGTTGGTGGGCAGGACGTGCTGCTGTTTATCGATAACATTTTCCGTTTTACCCAAGCTGGTTCCGAGATGTCTGCCCTTCTTGGCCGCATCCCCTCGGCAGTGGGTTATCAGCCTACGCTGGCTACCGACATGGGCGGCTTGCAGGAGCGGATCACCACCACCAAAAACGGTTCCATCACCTCGGTGCAGGCCATTTACGTCCCGGCTGACGATCTCACCGATCCGGCTCCGGCAACGGCCTTCTCTCACTTGGATGCTACAACTGTGTTGTCGCGATCCATCGCTGAGATGGGCATCTATCCGGCTGTGGATCCACTGGACTCAACCTCGCGCATTCTTGACCCGCAGGTGGTTGGTGACGAGCACTATAACGTAGCCCGTCAGGTGCAGGAGACCTTGCAGACATATAAGTCACTGCAAGACATCATCGCCATTTTGGGTATGGACGAACTGTCTGAGGACGACAAACTTACCGTGGCGCGTGCCCGTAAGATTCAGCGTTTCCTCTCCCAGTCGTTCCACGTAGCCGAAGCATTCACGGGGCAAAAAGGGGTTTATGTTACCCTCAAAGAGACCGTGCGCGGCTTTAAAGAGGTGGTGGATGGCAAGCATGACGGACTGCCTGAGGCCGCTTTCTACATGGTCGGCGGCATTGATGATGCCATCGCGAAAGCCAAAACGCTCTAATCCAACGGCGAACGAGGAGTTCCATGGCAATTACCCTGCAACTCGATTTGGTCACGCCCGATCGACTGCTCGTCTCCAAGGAAGTGATGAGCGTCACTGTGCCTGGGCAAGAAGGCGAGTTTGGTGTGCTGGCTGACCATACACCGTTAATGTCTGCCCTGGCCGCTGGTGAGCTGATCATTGATGATGGCGAACAGGCCGGTGAACGGTATGTCATCTCCAATGGATATTGTGAAGTCTCTGGAGAATCGGTGACGGTACTGGTAGATCGTGCCATCTCAAAAGAGTCTATTAATCTCAATGACGCCAAAGAAGAGCTGGCGACAGCCCTCAAGGCACTGGAATCGGCCGCTCCAACAGCCGCTAAGAGTAAAAAGATTGATCCTGAGATCATTCTGCAAAAACGGAATCGTGACTTCGCTGAAGCCTGTATTCAGGTTCATGGCGGGCGCCGCTAATCCGATCAGTATTATGACATCCTTCCCTGTCCCGAGTAGCGCTGGTGCCCAATGATTGATGCGGTCATCATACTTGCTGCCGGGCAGGGAACCAGGATGCGCTCCAAACGGCCCAAGGTTCTTCACCATCTGGCGGGCCAACCTCTACTTTATCATGTAATTCAAGCAGCGCGTGCACTTGACCCGCAACGCATGGTTGTGGTGGTTGGGCATGGGGCTGATCAAGTTCAGTCTACATTTGCTGGGCAGCCGCAAATTGAGTGGGCGATTCAAGATCGCCAGCTCGGCACAGGCCATGCCGTGCAGTGTGCCTTGCCCGCGCTGGAAGGTGTGGATGGCGATGTGCTGATTTTGAATGGCGATGTGCCGCTTATTCAATCCAGTGCCCTGCAAACCTTCCTGGACGCCCACCGCACCGACAGACGTCTGGTCTCAGTGCTGAGCACTACCATTGATCCGCCTACAGGATATGGGCGTATTGTCCGTAATGAAGCCGGTGAGTTTCTGCGCATTGTTGAAGAAAAAGACGCCGACAACTCCACCCGAGTTCTTACGGAGATCAACTCCGGCACCTACGCCGTGCAACTTAACTTTCTGCGTCACGCGCTCTCCACGCTCTCCAACAACAACGCCCAAGGCGAGTACTATCTCACCGATATCATCAGCTCAGCGCTGAATCAACACCCCTCACCCCACCCAACCGGCTGCTATCTTCATCCCGACTTCTTCTCTCTATCCGGCGTCAACAACCGTCGCCATTTGGCAGCACTTGAACGTGCTTTTAGAGACCGATTGGTTGAGCGACTCATGGATGAAGGGGTTACCTTCATTGATCCTGAGTCGTGCTGGCTCGATGCGGACGTCAATATCGGCCCCGACACGGTGATTCACCCTAACGTCATTCTGGGCCCTGAGGTCACTATCGGTGCCAATTGCACTGTTGGCGCATTCTGTCACATCAGCCGATCACGCATTGGCGATGAATGTGAGATTCTGCCCTTCTGCCACCTTGACGGGGCCACGCTTGAAGGTGGCAATCCGGTAGGACCATATGCCCGTCTTCGCCCTCTGGCCGAGCTGGCCCCCAATGCCAAGGTGGGCAACTTTTGCGAGGTCAAAAAAGCCCGCATCGGCCACGGCTCCAAAGTCAACCACCTAACCTATATTGGCGATGCCACCATCGGTCGTGGTGTCAACGTTGGGGCTGGAACCATTACCTGCAATTACGATGGGGCCAACAAGCACCAGACTATCATTGGCGATGGCGCTTTTATCGGCTCCGATGTGCAGATGGTAGCCCCTGTTAATGTTGGAGCCGGTGCCGTCATTGGCGCTGGAACAACGGTCACCAAAAATGTCCCGGATGATGCCCTAGCCCTCTCCCGGCCCAAGCAAGTGCATATCCCTAATTGGCGTAAGCGCTCTACCAAATAGCCTTGCCTCCTCTCTGCACGTTTTATTGGCACCTCTCTCTATTTATTTCCCTGTTCCGCCATTAATCAACTCAACCTTGCTTGCAGAATGCTTATCTTGCGGACATGATAGTTTGTGGGGTGTTTTGCTTTGTTGCTCTTTTTTTGTTGGGGACTTCGTCCCCTTGCCCCCTACGCAGGGCTCTGCCCTGCACCCGCCAGAAGGCCTGAGGCCCTCTGGACTCCCCAAAAGTTTTTTTCGGTCGGAGGTTGATGCCCTGTTATGTGTGGAATCGTCGGTGTTATTGGTGAGCGCAACGCTACCCCAGTCCTTATTGAAGGACTAAAAAGGCTTGAGTATCGCGGTTACGACTCGGCAGGCATCGCTGTGGCGGCCCCAGAGGATTTCCATATCGTCCGGGCTACCGGAAAGCTGGTTAATCTCTCCGAACGTTTAGCCAAGCAACCTGTAACGGGCTACACAGGCATTGGCCATACCCGCTGGGCCACGCACGGTGCGCCCACCGAAGACAACGCCCATCCCCATCGCTCCAAACGGGTGGTGGTAGTTCACAACGGCATTATCGAAAATCACGTAGAACTGCGCGATGAACTGCTTAAGCAGGGCGTCAAGCTGCGCTCCGAGACCGATACCGAACTGATTCCCCACCTCATCGACCTGGCCTGGAAAGAGCACACCGATCCCATCGACGCTGTGCGACACGCAGTGGCCCGGTTGGAGGGTAGCTTTGCCTTGGGGATCATGTTTCATGGACGCGAAGATTTACTCATTGCGGTTCGGCGGGGCAGTCCGCTGATTGTCGGGATCGGTGAGGGGGAGAACTTCATCGGCTCCGACGCCACTCCCCTGGCCCCCTACACGCGCAACATGATCTATCTGCACGATGATGACATGGTGGTGTTGCGCCGTGATTCGGTCAGCGTCACCGATATTCAAGGTAATCCTGTAGAGCGCCCTGTCAAACAGACCCAGGTGAGCGCGGCCCTCACCGATAAGTGGCCCCACCGCCACTACATGCAGAAGGAGATTTACGAGCAGCCGTCAGTAATCGGTGAGACGTTGAAGGATCTTATCGACCCGGTAAATCTCACCAGCGCCTTGGCCGGGCTGCTGCCCAAGATTCAACTCAACCAGGTCAAGGCGGTAAACATCATTGCCTGCGGCACCTCATGGCATGCCGGGCTGGTGTCCAAATATTGGATTGAACGACTGGCCCGAATTCCGGTTTCAGTGGATGTGGCTTCGGAGTACCGCTATCGCCACCCTCCCGCCCTTCCCGACTGCATGACGGTGGTGATCTCCCAAAGCGGTGAGACGGCCGATACCCTGGCAGCGCTGCACTACGCCAAAGAGAGCGGCCAGAAGATTCTGGCTATCGTCAATGTACCGGAATCCTCCATTGCCAGAGCTTCCGATGCAGTGCTCTACACCCAGGCTGGGCCAGAGATCGGCGTCGCCTCCACCAAGGCGTTTACCACCCAGTTGATTGTGCTGGCCTGCCTGGCGCTGGAACTGGGCAAGGCCCATAAAACGCTGGATCCGGCCATCGAAAAGGAGATGGTACAGCAGATGGTGCGACTGCCTGCCCTGATAGAGCAGGTATTAACCCACGATGAGGCGCTGTTAAAAATTGCCCGAGAATTGATGCACGCCGGGGGTTTTCTGTTTCTAGGACGCGGTCCTTGCTTCCCCATCGCACTCGAAGGGGCTCTGAAGCTCAAGGAGATCTCCTACATCCATGCCGAAGGCTATGCCGCCGGGGAGATGAAACATGGCCCCATCGCCCTCATTGATGATGATCTGCCGGTGGTGGTGGTAGCCCCTCGGGATGAGCTGATGGCCAAGCTGATGAGCAACGTCGAAGAGGTGAGTGCCCGTGGCGGTCGCATTCTGGTGATCACCACCGCTGGAGAGTCCCAAGGCAAGGCGGACTTCTGCATCCATGCGCCGGATTGCGGCGACTTTGTGGCTCCGATTCTCTATGTGGTGCCTCTCCAGCTACTGGCCTATCACATTGCAGTACTTAAGGGAACCGATGTGGATCAACCGCGCAATCTCGCCAAAAGCGTCACGGTGGAGTGATCCGGCTACAGGGACTCACACGTGCATAATGACCAGACCACAGTGACGCTGGACCAAGCGTTGCAGATCGCCATCGAGCACCATCAAGCGGGTGAGCGGCAGCAGGCCGAGACGATCTATCGACAGATTCTGGCGCTGGATCCAAACCAGATCGACAGCCTGCGTCTGCTGGGCATCCTCACCTATGAGGCGGGCCAGCTTGAACAGGCCGAAAGCATGATGCAACAAGTGCTGGCACTGGATCCCCAGATGCCTCAGGCCCTAGCTGATCTCGGTTTTATTCAACGAGACATGAAGCGCCTTCATGAGGCCAAAGAGAGCCTTGAACGCGCCCATGAACGGGCCCCCGATGACGCCAACGTCCTGGGCAGCCTCATCGATCTGCTGCTGCACTTTGAGGCTGACGAACAAGCCGAACTGCTCTTGGCGCGCTTTCTCGTCCGGCACCCCGGTGATGAAGCAGCCATACTCAATAATTTTGGCAATATTTTTCGGGTCAAGAAACGCTTCGACAAGGCCAAATCCTATTATGAGCGCGCCCTGGCTCTGCTGCCGGATAACTACGAAATATTGCTCAACCTCGGCATACTTTATGATCAGAGCGATGATCCGGTCACGGCCATCAACCACTTCCGGCGCTGCCTGCAATTACAACCTGATTCCACCAACGCCTGCCTGGGGTTGACCGCAGCCTACCATGCGCTAAGCCGCTTTGATGAGGCCATTACCACCTTCCGGGCATTTTTAGCCCGCTGCCCGGACGAACAGAGCGTCCATTCCAACTTGATTGTCACCCTGGACCACACGCCGTTTATCGGCGATGCCGAAATTCAGGCGGAGCGGCGACGCTGGGCCCAACATTTTTGCCCACCCGTCCCCACCCCACCCCACGCCAATGATCCCGACCCGGAGCGCAAACTACGCATCGGCTATCTGTCGTGTTACTTCATCAACCATTCGGCGGCCAACGCCTTTGCTGCACCCATTCTCCACCACAACAGCGACCATTTTGAGATCACCATCTACCGCACCAACACACCCGACAACAGCGATTTCGTTACCGAGCGCTTTCAATCCTGCGCCCACCAGTGGCGAGAGGTTGAGGATCTGTCGGAAGATGAACTGGAGACGCTTATCCGTCAGGACCGCATTGATATCCTGGTAGATCTGGTAGGCCATGCCGGCCATAACCGACTCACTCTCTTCAGTCGCCGTCCGGCCCCTATCAACGTCACCGCCTGGGGCTATGATCACGGCACCGGCCTTGAGGCCATGGATTATCTCTTTGCCGATTCCATCGTCATGCCCCAAAAACAGCGACGACACTTTGCCGAGACCATCTATGATCTGCCCTGCGGCATCCATCTGATGTCGTTTCAGCCCATGCCGGAGGTGGGTCCGCTGCCGGCACTGAAAAACGGCTATCTTACGCTGGGCGTTCTGGCTCGATTTGATAAAATTTCCCAACCGATGATTCCGCTCTGGTCTCAGGTGCTGAAAGAGATTCCCCATAGCCATCTGATTCTGAAACTCTCCCGGCGCAATATGGAGCATTACCGCCCCTTGGTTCTGGGGTTGTTTGAGAGAGAAGGCGTCGATACCGAACGGATTCGCGTGGCGGGCTGGACCGAGCAAAAAGAGCATTTTAAGCTCATGAGCGAAATCGATTTTCAGTTGGATACCTACCCCGCAGGGGCCGCCGTCACCGGGCTGGAGTCGCTGCGCATGGGGCTACCACTGGTCTCGCTCTATTCTGACAATCATGCCAGCCGCTACACTGCCTCTTTCATGCATAATCTTGGCATTCACGGCTGGGTGGCCGAAAGCGAGAAGGAGTATCTCCAAATTGCCGTAAAACAGGCTGCGGATCTTCCGGCACTGGCAGCCCTGCGCGCCTCTCTTAGAGCGCGGTTTGATGCCTCGCCACTGGGAGATCATCTGGGCTATGCGCGTGCAGTGGAGAACGGGTATCGTGATATGTGGCAGCGCTGGTGTAGAAACCGCCGAAGCTGATGCTTCCCATACCATGTACACGCTCGGCCCAATCACCCAGAATTGTAAGCCTTTACTCAGGACGCCCCCATCATGAAGACGCTTCTGGTCATGCCCCGCTTTGTCGAAGATAACCACAACAGCTACGACATGGCCGTCGGCATCCTCTACATCTCGGCAGCGCTTAAACAGGCGGGCAAGCAAGTCCACTGCCTCAATCTCAACCATGAAGAGGGCCCAATAGAGCAGGTGATAGCCCACCATATCGATGCACTGGATGTGGACATCTGCGCCACCGGCGGCATCTCTGCCCACGCCAAGACCATTCAGACGATTCTGCAAGCAGCCAAGCAGAGCAAGCCAAATATCATTAATATAGTGGGCGGCGGCGTTGTGAGTGCCGATCCGCTGACGGCCGCCTCTCTGATGACGCTGGATATCGGTGTTATCGGCGAGGGAGAGCAAGCTATCGTGGAGATCGTTCAGGCGCTGGAAGACGGCACCCCTCTACAAGCGGTCACCGGGCTGGTGCTGAAACCCACCGATGCCCCCCCCATGCGCACCCCGGAACGACCCATCAACCGAGAGATCAGTACCCTGCCCTGGCCAGACTTTGACGGCTTCCAGATGGCGCGCCTGCTGGAACGGCAAATTCCCCAGAGCAACTACATTCACTTTGCCGAAGACGATCCCCGCGCCATACCCATCATTGCCAGCCGCTCCTGCCCCCTCTCCTGCACCTTCTGCTACCACCCCAACGGTAAGGTGTATCGGGAACGGGATCTGGATGATTTTTTTCAGGAGCTGGACCACCTCATCGAGACCTACAAAATCAATATCATCATGGTGCTCGATGAGCTTTTGGCCTTTAAAAAGAGCCGCCTTATTGAATTCTGCCAGCGCATGAAAGCCTACGGCCTGCCCTGGCTCTGCCAACTCCACGTCAAGGTGGTGGATAAGACCACCTTGCAGGTGCTCAAAGAGGCGGGCTGCGTCTACATCAGCCTTGGAATCGAGCACATGAGCGCGCCGGTTCTGGCCAGCATGAAGAAAAAAATTACCCCGGAACAGCTCCAGCGGGCCTTGGCGTTGATCTATGAGGCGGGCATCGGCATCCAAGGTAATTTTCTCATTGGCGATCCGGCGGAGAACCTCGATACCCTGGCTGAAACCTTCGATTTTTGGGCGCATCACCCGGAGTACTGCATCAATTTCAGTGCATTGGATATTCTACCAGGCAGCGAGCTGTTTCAACTTGGCGTACAGAATGGCCGCATCACCGACCCTGCCGCCGCCTATGCCGACCCCACCATTCCCATCAACCTGTCCACTCTGGACGATGCGCTGTTCTACCCTCTGCGGGAACGGATCCTCTTCTACAGTCAGACGCTTCCCTATCCGGCCACGGTGGAGGGGTTCATGATGGACGAAGTGCCCCACCCCATTCTGGGTCAGGGTTTAACCTATCAGTGGCGCTGCCCCAAATGTCAGGGCGGCAATCTCTACAAGAATCTTTACAACAGTGTCTGGAGCATCCGACTCACATGTCGCCATTGCCGCGCCCGGTCCGACGTACCCATGTGGCACCCCCCCATGAACCCCCATCCCCAGGCCGATCTGCAACTGGCCGCTGCCGAACGCCTGGACGAGCTATTCTCACTGACCAAAAACCCCCAAGCCCGGGAAGCGGCTCGCCAGCACTATTCTCAGCTCATTGAGCAACACTGCGGACCAGCCATGGAGAGCTGGGCCTGTATACGGGCTTTTCATCGTTTTGGGGCTCTGGAGCTTCAGGTGGGAGAGCGCAGCAACGCGATGTTCTTTTTGATGCACGCCCTGAGAACCAACATATGGAACCCCCACTGCCACGCCGAATTTGCCAAAGCACTGGAGATGGAAGGAAGTCTGGGGGCGGCGCTGCTCTACTTCAAAAAGGCTGTTCAGCTCAGCGATGACCCGCCGCAATCGTGGCCTAACCGCTGCCGGGAACTTGAGCAGGCCGTGAAGGCGCAGGGCGCTGACAGAGATCTGGCCACCCTCTACTTCAATCCCTTCAAGCAGTTCCACCAGCGACTGGAACGTGGCGAACTGGCCGAGGGAGAGACCATATCGGTCTGCGGATAATTAAATAAAGTTGATGTGATCCGGCGGGTTCTTCAGATCCCAGAGAAACTTGTTGATGTAGTCCTGACGGCAACCGATGGCGCAGTCCTTGTGGACATCCACCGATTTAGCCACATCCTCATGCACCGCCCAGTAACGATCCCCCATCACCATGTCGTGAAACGACTCGCTGTGCAGGTCGCCAATATAGAAGCGCTCTTTATTGAAAAATGGGCCGCAGGGATAGACCTTACCGTTGCCTGAAATCTGCGCCAGAAACGGCGTGCCGTAGCAGATGTCATACTTGCGAATGCCCTGCTTGTAGAGGTTGGTTTCGGCAGCGGCATTGATCTTGTTCCACTTAATCTGCACCACATAATCCTTGGTGGCGTACTTCTCCGCCTCGTGCAACACCTTCTCCATCTTGTGGTAGTCGCTGTAGTCCACGCCCAGCTCTTTGTACTCGGAGTCGGCACACTGCTTGACCACAAAGTAATCCACCCCCAGTTCGGCCCCCAAACGCGCCTCGTCAATCACCTGATCGAAGCATTCGGGGATCAGCACCATCTGCAACCCCAGGGTGCAGGGGTAGTTGTTCTCTTTTTTGATACGTACCAGCTCGCGGATCTTCTCCACCAGCAGCTCAAAATTGCGCCCCGGCGACTGGTGAACCCGCTGGAACCCTTCCGGCGTCCCTGCCGATAAATTAAAACGGATGAAGGTCATATCCCGTAGCATATCGTGGGCACGGTCCATATCCATCAACAGGCCGTTGGTGGCCATGGAGGTATCCACCCCACGTTTTTTGGCCAGCACAGCGGCATCATACATGGCCGGATTAAGCGTGGGCTCACCATCGCCGATAAAGCCGATGGAGCGCACGCCCAGACGCCCGCAATCCTCAATAAAATTGAGCAGCGGCTCCCGCTGAATCATCACCCCCTTGGTCATGTTCTGGATCACCGCATAGCAGTATATGCAGGCGGTGTTGCAAAACTTGGTGAGACCCATGTCGATATGGATCGGCGCAAAGCGTGTGCCCTCCTGCCAATCCCGAATGCGATCCAGGTGGTGCATCATTTTGTGGCCATCGAAGCGAAACCGCTCGCTGCGATTGCGAAAGCTGGGGCCGGTAAAGCGGTTGGCGACCAATTCGGTGGGATCCTCGCCATCCTGAAAGCGGATGATGCCCTTCTGGTCATCAAACTTCACCGCCTCCACCTGCTGTCCGACCAGGGCCGCTTCCGCCGCTGCCAGCTCCTTTCGATCCACAATGACGCTGGAGCTGCGCAGCTTATGACCGGGACGATCCGCCAACGGTGCATTCTTGGGAATAGCTGTGACGGCGCTTTCGCCAAAACGATTGGTGGATTTTTTATCGGACATGAAGATCCTCGTTGGGGCACCCCTGCATTGAGGCGCGACGGCAGTTGGCCGCTCGATAGACTCGAATGGGATTTAAAAGGGGCCGGTAAAATCGGGGTTGGGCACATCCCTGGGCAAGGCACGATGCAGACGCAGAAACACCTCCTCGGACTCATCATCCGGTAGCGGCTTATCCAGCAACACCAGCGCCTCACGCGCGATGGTTTCGGCGTCGGGATAGTAGTCCACCGACAGATGGTGAGAGGTGGGCACCGGATGATCCGGCAGTGTCACCCGCTTGGGTGGCTTACGCAGATGCTCAAACCCCTCTTCCACCGCCCGGGTAGAGACCTCGGCACTAACACCGCAGGTGGCCCAACCAATATCCAGCACCATCAACAGACCGGTTTTCACCAGAGAATCCAGCACCGGCTCCATATCCAGCGGCCTCGCCGAACGCATATCGATCACTTCCAGCTCAACACCATACTCAGCCAGCACCTTGGCGGCGGCTAGCGCCTCCACCACCATATAGGAGAAGGCCGCCACGGTGACATGCTTGCCCGGTTGAATCAGACGGGCTCGATCCAGCCGCTCCCGCTTCGGCTTCTGGGGCACCAGGCCGCGAATATTGTAGAGCCAGCGATGTTCGACAATCACCACCGGGTTGTCGTCCTGGATGGCCTCCAGCAGCATCCCTTTGGCATCCCCAGCCATGGTTGGAAGCACCACCTTGATGCCGGGAATGTGGGCAAACAGCGCCTGGAGACTCTGGGCGTGTTGCGGTCCCTGACCCCAACCGCGCCCCACCAACACCCGCACCACCAGAGGCACTCGCCCCTGGCCGTTGAACAGGTAGTGCCACTTGGCGGCGTTGTTGATCAGTTGGTCCATGGCCAACAGGGCGAAGTCAATGCGCTGATGCACCATCACCGGACGCACCCCGCACATGGCCGCACCGATGCAGACGCCGGTCATGCCGTTCTCAGCCAACGGCATATCCAACACCCGGTCGGCGCCAAACTTCTCCCGCAGGCCTCGGGTGGTCTCAAAGATCGCCTTAGGATCCGGCACCCCTTCGCCGATCACCACCACGCCGGGATCGGTCTCCATGGCTTGGTAGAGCCCTTCACGAATCGCCTCGCCATAGGTCAACTGACGTTTCACGCCCCTGTTTTTCTTGGCGGTGTTGGCGCTCTTGGGCGCGGCTGAAGATGCTCTTCTATCCATGGTCTGCGTTTCTTACTCGGCAACGATGCGTGAACAGATGGTCGGCACGCCTACTACTCGGCGTAGACAAACTGAGAAGCGGTGATGCTATCCGGCGGCGGGCTCTCCTTGGAGAACTGAAACGCTGCCTCAATCTCCTTGGCGACCCACTTCTCGCGCTTATCGAAGTCGGCCTGACTCCAGCCGTACTCTTCGGTAAGCACCTGGGCGGTTCTCTGAATGGGGCAGCGTTTGCGCCACTTTTTCAACTCCCCCGCGGGTCGATACCCCAGGTGGTCATCCTCATACGGCCCCACATGCTCCAACCAGCGGTAGGTGTGCAGCTCTAGAAATTGCGGCTTAAACTGCTCCCGAGCTGCCTGAATAGCCTTTCCAGCCCGTATGGCCACATCCTGGACATCGTTGCCGTCCCCCTCATCCACAGAGAGCTTGTGGGCACGAGCGATCTCCAGAATGGGACGATCCGGCTGCCGCTCGGCCAGCGGTGTATAGACTGAATAGCCATTGTTTTCGCAGACAAACACCACCGGAAGTTGTTTCAAGGAGGCGAAGTTCATGGTCTCGTGCAGCACGCCCTCCTCAAAGCAGCCATCACCAAAGTAGACCACCGCAACCTGATCCCGGTCGTGCAGTTTGGAGGCCCAAGCCGCACCAACGGCCAGCGGTACGGTTCCGGCCACAATGGGCGCCGAACCGAGAAATCCGGCCTCCAGATCCACCAGATGCATGGAGCCGCCACGGCCTCCGCAACAGCCGCCCGACTTACCGTAGATCTCCGCTACCATGGCATCCAGGCTACCCCCTTTGGCCAGATAGTGACCATGGGCACGATGGTTGCTGAACACCACATCCTCTTGCCGCAGGTGGATGCTCACCCCTGCCGCCACAGCCTCCTGGCCGGTACAAAGATGCATGGGACAACGCATCTCCTGATCGGGATAGCGCTCGGCAAGAGCCTCCTCCACACGGCGAATACGCAGCATGGTATGGTACATTTCGGGCAGTGATTGCATCGGTTGCGTCATGGATTTCCGAAGTGGGCGACCGGTCTATGCGACGCGGTCTGTTCCTGTTGTAGAGCGATCCGCGCCTTACCGAACTACCAGCAAAAAACGCGAAAACAGCCGCCTAAGCAGCGGCAATATTATACGTCTGGCGATGGTTGCACGCATCAATCGAAGCCTGGACCCAGCGGTCAATTCCGACCGCCACTTGTGCGCCAGCCGAAGCTGGATCCGCACCCCCTTTAGCATGCCGTGGGATAGATTGCCCGCGTGCAGCCGGTAGATGGAGAAAAATTCGTTCAAAAAGTCAATTTTCTCTCCCCGCTTGGCGATTTGCAACCACAAATCAAAATCCTCTACGGCGTTCAGGCGCGGATCTTCATCAAACAGCAGCCCTTCCACCGACTCGCCACGACGCAGCATCACCGTATGCAGCGGGATAAAATTGTTGTAGCGCAGAAGATTATCAAACAGATCCGCACCTTCCGTCACCAGCTCTCCCAGCTCCGACTGACGGCCGTGCGCGTAGAGAACCCCCTCACTATCCACCACCATCTTGCCGAAACACATGAAGGTCGCCGAGTGCAGCTCCATATGGGCGACCTGCTTCTGCAATTTGTCGGGATGCCAAAGGTCGTCGGCATCCAGAAAGGTGATATAACGCCCCCGGGCCCCCCGAATGCCATCGTTGCGCGGAGCCGCCGGACCGCCGGAGTTCACCTGGCGCCGAATCAGCTGGATACGGCCATCCGCTTCGGCCATCTGCACCACCCGTGCCGGACTCTCATCCGTAGAGGCGTTGTCCACCACCAGAAGCTCCCAGTGACGATACCCCTGGGCCTGAATCGAACGAATCGACGCCTCCACAAAGGTGGCGGCGTTGAACATCGGCATGATCACCGAAACCAGCGGTCCATCCTCCGCCCCATCCACACCCGGCGCAACGCGACCAGGATCCACCCCGACGCCAAACGCCTCATAGAGCGACGTCATCTGCACCTCCATCAACCACCATGCATCTCCTTAAGGCACTCCAGCAGGCCCTGGCCGATGTCGATGTAGTCGTTGCTCACCAGCTTGTTGCCAATATTGGGAATGAACGAATAGGGTGTGTAGGAGTAGTGATCGCCACTCTGCTCGCCGCTGAAAGAGATCTCAGGCCGGTCGCCGAGAATCTCCCGAATGGTGGCGGCCATATCCCGATAACGAAGGGCGTTCTGTCCAGTTAATATCACATGGCGATTGGCATATGTTTCATCCAGAACATCCACGCTAAGCCCCGCCGCATCCCGAACAAAGATATACTCCCGCAGCTCCTCGCCAGTCCCGGCACAGCGGATCACCCCCTCTTCCAGGGCCTGTTTAAGAAGGCGATAGATGCTGTTGCGGGCGTCGGCCCTGGGACCGTAGAGGGTGCCGAAACGCAAAATGGTGAAATCCAGACCAAACCGGCGGCGATACTCCTCCACATACAGCTCGGCCGCCTGCTTGCTGCAACGGTAGAAACCACCTTTCTGGCTGTAGACGTAGATGGAGCTGGCGTAGATCATCCGCTTGGCCCGCGCCTGCACCGCCGCCTCCATGACGTTGATGGCCCCGATGATGTTGAGGTTGACCGTAGTCAGTGGTTTGGTGCTGGCGTCGTCCAGATCGGCAATACCGGCAAAGTTGTAGACCACATCCATGCCCAGTACGGCGTCGTTGACATCCACCGCATCCAGCAGATCGCCCAGCCGCATGGTCTGATCCGCTCTCAGATAGGGAGACTCTACCTTGTCGAATACCGTGACCTGATGACCCCGCTCGCTCAATGCATCGGCGACATGGCTGCCTAGGAATCCTGATCCGCCTATGACGATGGCTTTCAAACTGGTTGCTCCTCTGTTCGTCTCTTCTTCGCTGTACTATTTTTTTCCGGCTCGCTTCGCTTTGCCCCTTTGTGTTCCGGCTCGCTTCGCTTTGCCCCCTGGTTCATGCTGTTCAGCATATCTTCCAACCCACTCAAATCCGGCAATGCCCAGGTACACCCCCCTAGCACCGCCCGATTCTCATCCGTCACCCGCGCCACAAAGTCAATGCCGGTCTCCTGAGCCGCCCGCCAATCACTCTCCCCATCGCCAATCATCACCGCCTCATCTACGGCGATCCCATCCCGCACCATCCAAGCCCGTATGGCATCCGGTTTCTGGGTGGGCGAGCCGATGATATCCACAAAAAATCTGGCCAGATCCCGCTTCTCCAACAGCTCATCCAGCTCATCCTGAGGCGTGCCGGAGATCACGTAACAGCGCACATCAGAAGGGCAGCCCTCAAGAAACGTCACCACCCCATCTACCAGAGGAGCCTTCAGCACCTCCTCCATCACCAACCTGGAGAACGCCTTACCCAACTGCACCGTCTCCTCATCCGAAAGCGGAAGCCCCAAAATATGGGCATGAATATGGCGAAATTTGACAAAACGTGAAATCCCCGCCTGAGAAAGATGATAAGCCACAATCTCGTCGCGTTTATCCGGCCATGCATCAAACAGACGCGCAAAGGCGCGGGTTTTAATCTCCCCCGACTCCACCAACACCCCATCGCAATCAAAAAACAGCGCCCTCTTCACACCCGCCCCCCACTACAAAAAATAGCAGCGACGACACGGCTCCATGGCCTGTCGCTGGTCCATAAGATGCTGCGCACGAAGACGATCATAGGCCGCCCCCCGCCAGATGGAGAGCAGATCATCCCTGGCCGCACTGCCCACCTTCAGGTTTGATTTATAGTCACAATCACATGGATTGACCACGCCGTCATGCCAGACAAAGGTGCGCCGCCACAGGTCGGAACAGGGGCTGGTTACCTCGGTGGGACTGTTTTCGTAGGTGTTCTCCCATGGGTTATATTTAACAAAGGTCACCTGATCCACCAGCTCCCCCCAAACACTCTGCATGTCGTCGATCTTCTGGCCCTCCTGCTCCACCAGCACGCCGGAAGCACGGGTGATGATGGGAACGTCAGGGTAGTGCTTGGCCTGAATCTCTCGAAACAGAGCCATCTTGCGCCGCACATCATCCAGATCGCCATTCACCCGCAGCCGGGCGAAGGTTTCAGCATCCGCCGCATCCACCGAAAAAACCAGCCAGTTCACCCCCCCCGACAATAGCGCGTGGGCGATGCGTTCCGTCATCAGCGAGGCGTTGGTGTTCACCTTCAGGCCGATGAATTTTGAGGCGCTGTATTCAAGCATCTCCGGAAACGCCTTGCAAATCATCGGCTCCCCCCGAGAGGCCAGAGAGATGAACTCCACCCGTCCAGCCAGTTGATCCACCAGCCGCTTGTAAAGATCCAGCGTCATGGAGCCCATGTGGCCCTGACGCTTGTCACTGAAGCTCCGGTCGGCCTGATAGCAGAAAGTGCAGCGAAAATTACAGATGGAGGTGGGCTCCACCTGCACACAGGTCGGGGCATCGTCCAATCGCCGCTCGCCGGGAAAAATATCGTAGCGAAAACGGTGATAGAGATAACGGGTCACCTGGCCATCTTCCAGCCGGGTCATCTCCTCCGCCGAAAGACGGTTGATCTCAAAAATCTTCGGCCTGTCGGCAGGCGGGGCCTCCAGGGGGCGCGTCAGATCCTCCAGCGCCCGTTGCCACACGGTGCGATGGGCATCATCCCCAGCGCCCGTGGCCAACTGCGCCTGAAGCAGTGCCACAGCCCGCCCGCTCTGCACCTCCACCACATCTTCATGGGCCCGAGACCAGAAGTTGGCGAAGCTGAACCCTTTTCGATAGCGTTGTTTGGCCTCTTCCACGGTCTTCTACGATCTCTTCTTTTTGGATTTCTTATTCTTCTTGAAGTGGGTATCGATCCACCACTCAATACCGGGCAGTTGCCAAGCATAATCGATGTCGAACCCCCCCTCCTGGCGAATGGGGTGGATACGCTGCCCCATCCACTTCTGCGGCAACATCCCCTCGGAGAGCGCCTCCAGGCAACGGGGCCGCACAATGGAGACCCCCATGTCGGCAAAAAAGACATCCCCCTGGGAGTCCCGGTCGCAGTTGAGCGTCTTGGGATCGCCAAAGGTCTCAAAGGGGACGAACGGCTGAAGCAGACCTTCATCATCCAGCTTCCGCGCCCTGAGCGGACTCCACATATTGTAGCGCGAGACGGTCACCGCCGAATCGAGACTTGGATCGGCTCTGAGAGCGGCAATTCCCTCATCAATGGCTTCGGTGGTGATGGTGATGGCGTTGCAAAACAGCAGCACCACCAGCTCAATCTCCTCCAGATTCTCTTTTTTAATCAGCTCGTAGCCATGCACATAGGCATCATCTCCCAGCGCCTCTTTGGTGCAGAGGTAGTCCGGGCGGTCGATGATCTGAACGCCATGCTTGCGCCCGACCTTCTTGATGCCCGGCGAGTCGGTGGAGATGTAGAAAGCATCGATATGTTTCGAGGCTTTGGCCGCCAGTAGCGGATACTCCATCAGGCGCCTGCCGCGCACCTTCATCAGGTTTTTTCCTGGGAAGCCGGTGCTTCCTTCGCGTCCCAGCATCAAAGCTACGATCATGATGTTTGCCTTCTCTCTCTTTAATTGGAGACTCTGTCCCCATACCCCTGGCAGGAACACTGCCCTGCTCCCGCCAGAAGAGCTGAGGCCCTCTGGACGCCCCAAGACTTACCTTCTACAACCCCTGACTCTGAACGTCGTATTCAGTCTGAGGCACCGTCCCAATACACGTCTCACCTTTCAAAAAGCGAATCGCCTCCTGGGTCGCCTCCAGCTCCATACGCGCCCGACAATCCTCACTCATGGAGCCCATGTGGGAGGTAAGCAGCGCATTCTCAAACCCGGAGAGCGGCCCGTTGTAGGGCTCCTCCTCAAAGGCGTCGATGGCCCCGCCGCCGATGCGCTTCTCCTCCAGCGCCTTGGCCAGATCCAGCTCATGGATAATGCCGCCCCGCGCCGTGTTGATCAAAATGGCGTCCGGCTTCATCAACATCATCTGCTCCGTGCGCACCAGATGCTTGGTCACCTTGGTCAGCGGCAGATGGAAGGTGATCAGATCGGCCTCCCGATAGATACGTTCCTTCTCGGCCCACTCGAAGCCATATTCGTCCCGAAACGCTTCATTGGGCGCCAGGTCGTTGGCCAGCACCTTGGCACCGAAAGGTTTCAAAAGGCGAATCACCTTACGCCCGATGCGCCCAACGCCGATGACGCCCACGGTGATCTTGTTGAGCCTGCGACCCATAAAGCGGTGCCAATGGCCCTCTCTGAGACGGCGGTCGGAGAGCGAGAAGTGACGCAGAAGCGACACCATCAGGCCGATGGTCAACTCGGCCACGGCCGGAGCTGGGGCATCAGGGGTGTAGGAGACGGCAATCTCCCGGCGCTTGGCCGCCAGCAGATCCACGCTGTCCAGACCAATCCCCACTCGGGAAATCAATTGTAGATGGGGGGCGTTCTCCATGACCCGGTCGGTGATGGGCTCGGTGCCGGCAATCAAAACGCCGAACGCGCCCGCCATCTCCGCCAACTCCTCCTCCCGAAGCTTGCGATTGAGGGGGTTGATCAGGTATTCGATGCCTGCCGCTTCCAGCAACTCCAGGGGCGTGCGATCCACTTCGCCGAAGGGGACGGTGGTGATTAATATGCGTCTTTGTGCTGCATTTTCCATCTTCTTACCTTTTTCCCCTCGGCCTTTTTTTAATCCAGTTCAAATTCGTTCTTGTAGTCCCGAGCCAGCTTGGCGTCCTGATGCTCTTTTCTCAGTAGACAGTTGCCCACCGCCAACACCTCCATCTCGGTGCCCATGAAGCAGTGAAAAGCATCCTCCGGCGAGCCGACAATCGGTTCACCACGCACGTTGAAGCTGGTGTTGACGATCACCGGACACCCGGTGCGATCCCGAAAGCGGGAGATTACCGCATGATACCGGGGGTTGGTCTCCTTGTGGACCGTCTGAATGCGCGCCGAATAGTCCACATGGGTCACTGCCGGAATCTGCGAACGGGGCACGTTGAGCTTGGCAATGCCGAACAGCGCCTGCTCCTCTTCGGTCATGGTGCGCCGCTTCTCCTCCAGAACATCTGCCACCATCAACATGTAAGGACTGTCCACACCTCTCAAGTCAAACCACTCCGACGCCTCCTCGGCCAACGCCGACGGCGCAAAGGGACGGAACGACTCCCGATACTTCACCTTTAGATTCAACACAGACTGCATGGTGGGCGAACGGGCATCCCCCATAATGGAGCGACCACCCAACGCTCTGGGACCAAACTCCATACGGCCCTGAAACCAACCTACCGCCTTGTCATTGGTGAGCGCCTCGGCACAGGCGTCATACAGGGCATCATCCTCCAACACTTCGAACTTGGCCCCTTCGGCCCGGAGACGGCGTTCAATCTCCGGCTGGGCGAACGCCGGCCCCAGATAGGAGCCCTGCATGTGGTCATGCACATTGTCCGCTTCCCTGGGCTGATCCTTGTGCCAATAATAGGCCGCCAGAGCCGCCCCCAACGCCCCACCAGCATCCCCAGAGGCGGGCTGAACCCATACATTATCGTAATGACCATCCCGCAGAATTTTACCGTTGGCCACGCAGTTGAGCGCCACGCCGCCGGCCAGACAGAGATTACGAATGCCGGTCTCCTTGGCCAGAGAGCGTGTGATGCGCAGCACCGCCTCTTCGATCACCACCTGAATCGACGCTGCCAGATCCATCTCCCGCTGGGTCACCTCGGCCCCCATCTCCCGAGCCGGGCCGCCGAACAGCTTGGCAAACTTGGCGTTGGTCATGGTCAGACCGGTACAGTAGTCAAAATAGGAGAGATCCAACCGGTAGGAGCCATCCGGCTTTAGATCGATGAGATGATCATAGATCTTCTGCACATACTTGGGCTCGCCGTAGGGAGCCAGACCCATAATTTTGTACTCGCCGGAGTTGACCCGAAAACCGGTATAATAGGTAAACGCCGAATAGAGCAGCCCCAACGAGTGGGGAAAGTGAATCTCTCGGGTAAGCTCCAGCCGGTTGCCCTGCCCGATGCCCACCGAGGTGGTGGCCCACTCACCGACACCATCCATGGTCAACGCCACCGCCTCTTCAAAGGGCGATGGATAGAAGGCGCTGGCGGCGTGGCTCTGGTGGTGTTCGGTAAAGAGCAGTTGCCGCTGGGCATCAAACCCGGCATCAATCTTTGTAAGCTCATCCACCAACAGCTTTTTTTGAAACAGCTTCTCCTTGATCCAGACCAGCATGGCCATGCGGAACGACTTGAAGCCCCGCGGCGCAAAGGCCAGATAGGTCTCCATCAGCCGCTCAAATTTGAGAAACGGCTTGTCGTAAAACACCACATGATCCAGCTCGCTCAGCCGCACGCCGTCCTGCTCAAGGCAGGAGACAATGGCCCGAGCCGGAAAGGCGGGATCGTGTTTTTTGCGGGTAAAACGCTCCTCCTGGGCTGCCGCAATCACCTGACCATCGCGCACCAGAGCGGCAGCGCTGTCGTGATAAAAAGCCGAAATGCCGAGAATACGCATACCCAGCCAGCCCTAAAACAGCGTGTAGATAAACGGTGCCACCGCCGAACCTTGGGAGAAGACAATCAACCCGCCCAACAGCACCATCATGATTAAAATCGGCAGCAGCCAAAACTTCTTGCGATGACGCATAAAGGCCCAAAGCTCTGCAAAAAAAGACATCTCAACCCTCCCATCTCATCTTAAGCAACCACCCATCTTCCACCGCCGCAAAGTGGATGGCACCCGGCACTAAAACTGCTGCTTCATGGACTCCGGCGGTGGACCGGGATCCTCTCGCTTCTGCCAGTAGCTGTCGGCCTTCTCATCAAAGCGCAGCCGCAGACCATCCTTACCCATCAGCCGCCGCACCACCCCCATGGGGGTAAAGAGGCCGAAAAACAGAATCCCCAGCAGAATCGGGCTCATCACCGTATGCAGCAGCAGACCAAACTTGGCCCAGAGCCGATTCAGAGGCCGCAACACCTCCGGTTTCACCAGAGCCAGCAGCAGAAAAATCCCCGCCAACACCAATCCCCAAAGACGCACCGTGCCCCCAACCAGCAGAGGCCAGAGCCCAACAATGGCAAAAAATATCGTAAACACCACGCCGAACGAACGCTCCGACGGTAACTGCACACCACTGGACATCTCTACTTCTCCCCACCAGCGTTACTGGATCCCGCCTCGGGAAGCCAGCCGCTCTTTTCCAACAGATCACTCAAGGCGTCCGCCGCCAACCGATGCCCGCTGGGCGCCCAGTGGCTATCCGATTTGAGCACAAACCGATCCATACCGCCCCGGGCATCAAACAGCGCCCCAAACTCAAACACCCCCACCTTCTCCTGGGCCAACACCTCTTTGAGCGGTGCGTTGTAAACCCGGCCCGATATGATCACCACCAACATGGGTATCCCACGCTGCTTGGTCCAATGAATCATACGTTTCACGTGACGCCGCGTGGAGATAAAATCCTTGCGATCCCGCACATCCGACACCCCGGCCAGCTGCACTTTTTTGGCGGCCTTCTGTCTGGCGTTGCCGGAGTTTTTCTCCCAAACATCCGCGGCCATGGCCACCAGCGTCGAGCGCTGATAGAGATGCCCCACCAGGGAGAGCAGCGGCTTAAAGCGGTAATGCGCCCCCATACGAATACCGTTCACCACCACTTTACGCCCGGCAATATTATCCACCGGATCGTTGGTGCTAAAGGCGTAGATCACCAAGTTGGGATCCCCCCAACGCCTGGCATACTCCCGCAGCCGCTCAAACCCCTGCCAGGTCCCGAAGCCAGGAATCCCGAGATTCACCACATCCAGCCCCCGACCCGATGCCTGAAGCCTTTTCTCCACAATGCGCACAAAGGTGTCGTCGTCATTAACCCCCCAACCGAAGGTGGTGGAGTCTCCCACCACATCAATGCGGTAACGCCCCTTCTGTGGCACACGCGGCCCACGATTTCCCCGGTCATTGATGCGATACACCACGGGACCATCCAGGGTTCGCAGCCGAAACACACCTCCAGGGTTCAATACCCAACCGGTCTTTGAGTGGTTGGCAAACAGATAGGGAGGGGTCCGCACCCGTGGGTAGTAATCGGACATCCGCGCTGCAATCTCCCCGAGCAACAGACAGATCACCACCGCAACCAGCATCAGCAGCAGGTTAAGCGCGATGTTTTTTAGGCTCCTCGGTCGCATTCAGCAAAGCTCTCCCCAACAGCAAAGCCGGATCACAGTTCATCACCACGACACCGGATCCAGCAAAGCATGGCCCGACTTGATAATGAACGACCTTCATTTTTCCAGGGAAGTATGGCAAATGACGACCATTCCAGCACGTTTTTTTTCCTTCAGGTCCGTGTGCTCCATAAAATAACGGCCTGGGGATGGCAATCCATATCACCCTCTCCCGCCTCTATCGCCATGTCCACACCACCTATTGGTAGACGATCATTCCCCGATCTTGTTACAACTCTTAGGAAAGCGTCTTACCAAATCAGGCTGGACCGCCCTCATCCGTATCCGCCAATACGACTTTTCCAAGAGAGCCGATATAACGTGAACCGTTTTCAAACCGCCATTCAGCCCCACACCAACAGCGGCCTACTCCAGAGCCGCAGCTTGGAGACCATCCAGGCCAACATCGGGCTACGCTGCAATCTCCAGTGCCAACACTGCCACGTGGCCGCATCGCCACAACGCAAGGAGCGCATGGCGTGGGACACCATGGCCGCCATCCTTGATCTGGCCAACACCGCCAAGACCCGCCAGGTGGATCTTACCGGCGGTGCCCCGGAACTGCATCCCCACATCAGGCGCTTCATCTCCGAACTGCGCGGGCGGGATATGGCTGTACAACTCCGCACCAATCTCTCGGCGCTGCTGGAACCGGAGTGCGCCGGACTGGCAGAATTTCTGCGGGATCATGCCGTGCAGTTGGTGGCCTCCCTACCCTGCTATCTCAAAGAAAACGTAGATCGGCAGCGGGGCGACGGCAGCTACGATCAGGCCGTGATGGCCATGAAACTGCTCAACAACCTGGGCTACGGCACCAGCCCGGCGTTGGCACTCAATCTAGTCTACAACCCCGGCGGCCCCTCCTTGCCCCCCAACCAGCGCTTGCTGGAGAGCGATTACCGTCGGGCGCTGGAACAGCGCTTCGGGCTGCGATTTACCAGCCTGCTCACCATCGCCAACATGCCCATCGGGCGCTTTCTCGCCGATCTGCGCCGGGAGGGACAAGCCCACCAGTACCAGACGCTGCTTGAGGAGGCCTTCAACCCGACCACACTGGATGAGGTGATGTGCCGCAACCAGCTCAGCATCGGCTGGGACGGCCTGCTCTACGACTGCGACTTCAATCTGGCACTGGAGATGCCCATCGGTGGCCCAACACCTGTCAGAATTCAGGAGATCGACCTGGAGAAACTGGCCCACCGAACCATCCTCACCGGCAACCACTGCTTCGGCTGCACCGCAGGGCAGGGCTCTTCGTGTGGGGGTGCGCTGGCGGCATAGATTGTGCGTAATAAAACTGAACACCGTTTCCTGCCAAGACCAACCACGATGAAATGCGCAGACAAACATGAAATTTCTTTAAAATTTTCATTTGTTTGATAAAATCATAACCAGAATTGACAGCCCTGGCCGACATTGACAAAAATATCGGCGGAAAGGCAGTTTCTTCCTTCCGGAATAGACAAAAGGGTGGTATTCGGTTCCCTAGGGAACCATCTGAAATTCAGACAACGGAAAAATTATATTCATATAAAAAATTCTCATGTGCGCGTAGAATGTTTTCCCTGCATGAGGCGTTTTAGATCATTTTTTGCCAAAGCAATTTGGAGGAGAGCAACCATGAAGGTCGAGGAAGGTAAGACGATTGAGAGCAGGGCTGCAAACGACTTTGGACGTCACTGGCCTGACGCATATAAGGAAGAGGTAAATACAAACGCTGCCAATGGCTCCTTGGATGCGACACACTCAACCGAAAACGATGGTCGACGACTCCCCCCGATGCCCAGTCGCAAAATCGTCTCCAAAGTGGGAGATCTGATTTACGGTACCGACACCGCCCAATAAATTCATATCCGAACGCCTGAACGCATCGGGTTTTGCAAATCCGGTGCGTTTTTCATGGCCTCATAAGACCATAAGACATTTACAGACCACCCATAACCCGAGTATAAGGTTGTGCTGACTAGCATTCAGCAGCTTCCAGGAGTGACGTGGTTATCATGAGTTTCGATGCCTATAAACTGCGATTCAACAGCTCACTGAAGCAAAAACTCCAAAGCGATGAAGCACGTCAATATTCACGCATCATCTACGAATATATTCGCCTCGCCATCGAAGACCTCACGAAACGCCACCCTGAACTCGGTACTCTGAACGGCTCCCAAGAGAAACCTCTTGAGAACTGTTCCGGTCTCTCATCCGATATCCGGTTTTTTTTCAACATTCACCTACTGCAAACCGCCATTGATGTGGCATGGCTTGATCTGCACTATCCCAATGAATTTCATGACCAATCAAAAAGTGGTCCCTCTGCAGCACGACAAGGAGCGGTGATCATGTGCTGGCTAAACCGCATTCGACCTGTACAGGTGTGTCGTAACATTAATGATAGTTGGGTTACCTTCATCAACCCATTGCTGGCACTTCACGTAGGACTCTCCGTTACATGGGAGATGAAACAACTTACAGGTGTCCCTCTGGAGCAGCTTGCAGAGCGTCCCGAAATCAACGATCTGCTCTATATGCTTCAATGGCGAAGCCCAGACTTCAAACAACTCACCAATATTCTGCAACTAATTTGATGCGTCTCAACCATTTCCTACGGCCTCGACCACACCTCATCCTTCTCCTGACAGCTCTTCTGTTATCACTACTCCTCCCCACCCCCGCCCCCACCCAAGAACCCAACTGGAACCTTTACGCCGGACTACTAAAGCGCCACCTGACCCACACTACCCACCAAGGCATCCAACTGAGCTGGCTCAACTATCCGGCCCTCAACATGGATCGGGATTTTCCACGCGTGGTCAACATGATGGCCGATTTCCCCGCTGCCAAGCTCAAGGGGCACAAAGAGAAACTGGCTTTCCACATCAACGCCTACAATGTTTTGGCCATCAAGATGGTTCTGGATCACTGGCCCACCAAGAGCATCAAAAAGGTCGGCGGGCTCTTCACCCCGGTGTGGAAAAAAAGGGTCGGGCGACTCTCCGGCAAAATCGTCACCCTGCATGAAGTCGAACATGAGATTCTGCGCCCCATGGGCGAACCAAGAATCCATATGGCCATCGTCTGCGCTTCCCTGAGCTGTCCCGATCTGCGCTCAGAACCCTACTCCGCCGCCAAACTGGAACAGCAACTGGAAGATCAAACCCGGCACTTTCTGCATAACCGAAGCAAAGGGCTGCGCCTCAAAGGCCAACAGGTTCGCCTCTCAAAGATATTCGACTGGTTTGAGAAAGACTTTGGAAACCTGAACGCCTTTCTCAGACACTACCGACCCGACCTTCCTCAAGGGTTCCGCATTCGGGGGCATCTGCCCTACCATTGGGCGCTGAACGGCCCCGCCAAATAGCCACCACTGGAGCTTCCGCACCATGAACAAAAGCAAACTCTCTCTGCTGCTGCTGATCATGGTCCTGGTGGCGGCCTTCTTTATGCTGGAGCTGGAACGCTTTTTTGATCTGGCCTATCTAAAATCCCAACAGACCAGCCTGGAGGCCTACCGGGCAACCAACCCCATACAGATGGCCGCCATCTTCTTTGGTACCTATGTGACCGTGACCGCCCTGTCGCTGCCGGGCGCTACCCTTATGACCCTCCTTGGAGCCGCCATTTTCGGGCTGTTCTGGGGCTTTATTCTCATCTCTTTCGCCTCCACCATCGGCGCGACGCTGGCCTTTCTCGCCTCTCGCTATCTGTTCCGCGACGCCGTGCAGAACCGCTTCGGCACCAAACTCAGCGCCTTTAACAACGGCATTCGCAAGGAGGGAGGCTTCTACCTCTTCACACTGCGGCTGGTGCCCATCTTCCCCTTCTTCGTCATCAATCTGGCCATGGGGCTTACCCCCATCGGCGTCGGGGCATTTTATGTCATCAGCCAGATCGGCATGCTTCCCGGCACCCTGGTCTACGTCAATGCCGGTACGCAGCTCGGCCAGTTGGAATCTCTCAGCGGCATCCTCTCCCCGGCCATGCTGGGATCGTTCGCGCTGCTGGGCATCTTTCCGCTGCTGGCCAAAAAGGTCCTGGAATCAATTCAGACCAACAACGCCCTGGCCAACTACCAGAAGCCTGCACACTTTGACCGCAACCTCATCGTCATCGGAGCCGGTTCCGCCGGACTGGTCACCTCCTACATTGCCGCAGCCGTGAAGGCCAAGGTGACTCTCATCGAGAAGCACCGCATGGGCGGCGACTGCCTCAACACCGGCTGCGTCCCCTCCAAGGCACTGATCCGCTCCGCCAAGCTGCTCTCCCAAATCGGGCGCGCCTCGGAGCTGGGCATCAAGCGTGCCACCGCTGAGGTGGATTTCGCCCAGGTGATGGAGCGGGTCCAGAGAGTGGTGCAGACCGTGGAGCCCCACGACTCGGTAGCGCGCTATACCCAACTGGGCGTCGAATGCCTTCAGGGGACAGCAAAGATCATCTCGCCATGGGCTGTGGAGGTGAACGGCCAGACCCTCACCGCCCGCAATCTCGTCATCGCCACCGGAGCACGACCCGCCGTGCCGCCCATTCCCGGCCTGGACGAAATGGATTATCTCACCTCCGATACCATCTGGGATATTCGTGAGAAACCAGAGCGGCTCTTGGTGCTGGGTGGCGGACCCATCGGCAGTGAGCTGGCCCAAGCCTTCTCCCGGCTGGGATGTAAGGTCTTCCAAGTGCAGCGCGGGCCGCTACTTATGAAGCGCGAGGATGTGGAAATCTCCAAAATGGTCATGGAGAAGTTCCGCCGCGAAGGGATTGAGGTGCTCACCGACCACACCCCAAAGCGGTTCTTCAAAGAGGGCGATGAGAAAATTCTGCTCTGCGATCAGGAGGGGGAAGAGGTGCGGATTGCCTTTGATCAGGTGCTGGTAGCTACCGGACGCACCGCCAACGTTACCGGCTTCGGGCTGGAGAAGCTGGGCGTAGAACTACGACCCAACGGCACCGTGGCAGCCGACCCCTTTATGCGCACCAACATCCCCACCATCATGGTCTGTGGCGACGTCACCGGACCGTTCCAGTTCACCCACACCGCCGCCCATCAGGCGTGGTATGCTTCGGTGAATGCCCTGTTCGGCCCCTTTAAGCGTTTTCGAGTGGATTACTCGGTGATCCCCTGGTGTACCTTTACCGACCCCGAAGTGGCGCGAGTCGGGCTCAACGAGCTGGAGGCCGGAGAGCAGGATATCGACTATGAGGTCACCACCTACGGCATCGATGATCTGGATCGAGCCATCGCCGATGAAGATGCCCATGGGGTGGTGAAAATATTAACCGTTCCGGGGAAAGATCGGATTCTGGGGGTGACCATCGCCGGGCCTCACGCCGGGGATCTGATCGCTGAATTTGTGCTGGCCATGCGCTATGGGATTGGCTTAAATAAAATTCTTGGTACCATTCATATCTATCCCACCCTGGCCGAAGCCAATAAATATGCTGCCGGCAACTGGAAAAAAGCCCATACGCCTGAGAAACTTTTGCAGTGGGTGCGGCGATTTCATGCTTGGCGGCTTGGGGGGTGATTGTTTGCTTGCGCTTTGCGCTCGCCTTTTGGGGCGCTGCCCCAAACCCTGCCAAGGGCCTTGCCCTTGGATCCCACCAGGAGGATGATCCCCCTGGACCCGCAATCTTGCCTGCGGCACTTCTGCCTTTGGCATTTTTTTGGAGATTTGTTATGGGCACCCTCTTTTCCGACGCCGAACGCCACCTGCAAAAAGCCTTCGAACATATCGAAGTCTCCCCAGACACCATCGAACGGCTTAAATACCCCAAAGCCAGCATTAAAGTGCGCGTGCCGGTACGTATGGATAACGGCGACCTGAAATTTTTCGAAGGCTACCGGGTGCGCTTCGACGATACCCGAGGCCCCACCAAAGGCGGGATCCGCTTCCATCCCAACGTCTCCCAGGATGAAGTGGCCTCCCTGGCCTACTGGATGACCTTCAAGTGCGCCGTGTTGGACCTCCCCTACGGCGGCGGTAAGGGCGGCATCACCGTGGATCCCAAAAAACTCTCCCGATTTGAACTGGAGCGGCTTTCGCGAGCCTATATCAATGCGCTGGGAGACTTTATCGGACCGGATATTGATATTCCGGCACCGGATGTCTATACCAACGCCATGATCATGGGCTGGATGATGGATCAGTACAACACCATCCATCGCCGTATAGCCCCCGCCGTCATCACCGGCAAACCCCTGGCCATGGGCGGTAGCGTCGGACGGGAAGATGCCACCGCCACCGGGGCCTTCCACACCATCCAGGCCATCCTGCCCAAAATCAACCTCGACAGCCCCGAGACCACCTTTGCCATTCAGGGCTTCGGCAACGCCGGGGCCATCCTGGCCGGGCTGCTCCACAAGGCCGGATATAAAGTGGTGGCAGTCAGCGACTCCAAAGGCGGAATCCATAATGCCGACGGTCTGGACATCCCCGCCGTCCGCGACCACAAGGAGACCTCCAGAACCCTGGAGAGCGTCTATTGTAAGGATGACGTCTGCACCCTCTACCCATCCGACCGCATCAGCAACCACGACCTGCTGGAACTGGATGTGGATGTACTGATCCCCGCCGCCCTGGAGAACCAACTCACCGCCGACAACGCCGCCAACATCAAAGCCAAGGCGGTGTTCGAAGTGGCCAACGGACCCACCTCCTACGACGGCGAAGAGATCATGGTGAATAACGGCATTCTGGTGGTGCCGGATATCCTCACCAACGCCGGCGGCGTCACCGTCAGCTACTTCGAGTGGGTGCAGAACCGCAGCGGCTACTACTGGACGCTGGATGAGGTAAACCAGCGACTGGAAGAGCGCATGGTGCGGGAAACCGAAAATGTCTGGTCCATCACGAAGGAGAAAGGGTGCTCCATGCGTACCGCCGCCTACATCCACGCCCTGGGCCGCATCAGTGAAGCCATGGATGCGCGGGGCACCAAGGATTACTACCTTAATAAGGTGTGATCGTATCTTTGGGGAATGATACGATAAAAATCACGCATCATTCGATGACGCTCTTGTAAAAATTCTTTGAATAGAGCAAGAGCGGTCATTTCATCTGGCACCATTTTATGGTAGAAGAGGCCCATTCTTCGTAACTGTTGATCCGTGGAGCCTGATTCAGCCCCCCGGTTGAACCCGCTCCCCTATCGCCCAACCTGCCGAGCGCCTACGAGACCATGACCCAAGACAATCTGGACCAACTCTGTGTCACCGCCCTGCGTATGCTGGCTGTGGACGCCATCGACCAGGCCAAATCCGGCCACCCCGGCATGCCCCTTGGGGCCGCGCCCATGGCATATGCCCTCTGGAAGCGCGTCATGCGCCACAATCCGCGCAACGCCGAGTGGTTTAACCGCGACCGCTTTATTCTCTCTGCCGGTCATGGTTCGGCGCTGCTTTACGGACTGCTGCACCTCTCCGGCTACGACATGTCGCTGGACGATCTGCGCGCCTTCCGGCAGTGGGAGAGCCAGACCCCCGGCCATCCCGAATATGGACACACCCCCGGCGTTGAGGCCACCACCGGCCCGCTGGGACAAGGATTTGGTATGGGTGTCGGCATGGCGCTGGCCGAACGACGTCTGGCCGAAACCTTCAACCACCCCGATTTTCTCTCCCTGGTGAATCATTTCACCTACGCCATCGTCTCCGACGGCGACTTGATGGAGGGCATCTCCGCCGAGGCCGCTTCCCTGGCCGGACATCTCTGCCTGGGCAAGCTGATCTACCTCTACGACGACAACCGCATCTCCATCGAAGGCAGCACCGACATCACCTTCAGCGAGAATGTCGCCCAACGCTTCGAAGCCTATGAGTGGCAGGTTTTGCGGGTCTCCGACGGCGAGGATCTCGACGCCATTGAGCAGGCGATCCTTCAGGCCCAGGCCGACGAAGAGCGCCCCTCTCTCATCATCGTCAGCACCCACATCGGCTACGGAACGCCGGTAGTGGACACCCCCGGAATCCACGGCACTCCGCTCAACGAAGAGAATATGTCCTCCACGCGCCGCTTCTTTGAGTGGCCCGAAGAGCGCTTCCATGTACCGGATGCCGTGCGTGAACATATGCGCGCCCTGCCGCAAAAGGGCGATGAGGCCGAAGGGGAGTGGACCGCTCGCCTGGAAGCCTTCCGCAGCCGCTTTCCCGACGAGGCCGAAAAGTTCCTGGCCCAGATTCAAGGGGAACTGCCCAAAGGGTGGAGTACCGGCCTGGATGCCCTCAACTACGGCGACGCACCGGTGGCCACCCGTTCTGCCTCCGGCATGGCCCTCAACGCCCTGGCCCCGGATCTGCCCTCCCTCATCGGCGGCTCGGCGGATCTCGGCCCCTCCAACAACACCACCCTCAAAGCATTTCCCGACCGAAATATTCACTTCGGCGTACGGGAACACGCCATGGGTGCCATGATCAACGGTATGGCGCTGCACGGCGGAGTGGTTCCCTACTGCGGCACCTTCCTGGTCTTCTCCGACTACATGCGCGGTGCCATCCGGCTTTCTGCCTTGATGGGGCTGCCGGTCACCTACGTCCTCACCCACGACAGCATCGCCGTGGGCGAAGATGGCCCCACCCACCAACCCATCGAACATGTGGTGAGTCTGCGAGCCATCCCCGATCTACAGGTAATTCGCCCCGCCGACGGCTGGGAAACCGCCGCCGCTTGGCGTCTGGCCCTGAAGAGCAAAAAGCCCACCGCACTGATACTCTCCCGTCAGAAACTGCCGACCCTGGACGCCGCCGCCGCATCGCAGCTCTCCAGAGGCGCTTACATTCTGGCCGGAGGCGAGCATGCCCATCCGGATCTGATCCTTATCGGTAGCGGCAGTGAAGTACATCTGGCCCTCTCGGCCCGTGATGAGCTGGAGAGAAGCGGCGTCAAAACCCGTGTGGTCTCCATGCCCTCCTGGGAGCTGTTTGAAACCCAACCCGCCACCTATCAGGATGCGGTACTGCCCCCAGATTGCCGGGCCAGAATCTCCATGGAGGCCGGATCCTCCCTGGGATGGCGGCGCTGGGTGGGCGAGATGGGACGCATCATCAGCGTCGACCAGTTCGGCGCTTCAGCCCCCGGCGGCCACATGATGGAAGCCTACGGTTTCTCCACCGCCAATGTGGTACGCATCGCCCGTGATCTGCTGGGTGAACTGATGCCGCAACGGGAGAGCGAGACCGCCGACGCGACATCCCAAGTTTCTACGCCACCCCTGCCGAAACGCCTGCAACCTAAGCGGAAAAAAGGCAAGAAGAGGGGGAAGAAAAAGAAGAAGAAGTAATCCATTGATGGTTGGATAGACGATGGATTGGGGGGCCTTTGGGCTCCCCTTTTTTAAAACCGCTTCAACATAAAATCCAACCACCGCTGGGGCAACACCCGCTTAAACCAAGCAAAAACATAGGTCGGCGCACAGACCGGGTAACGCACCTTGGGCCGCCGTTTTTCCAACCCCCAAATCACCCGCTTGAGCACCGCTTCAGGCGGCAATGTAAAGGCCGTCTCCTGCCCCTCTTCCATTCGACGAGCCAACTGCTTGGCATACCCCTCCTTGTGATATCGGCTCGACTCGGCATCCACATGGCGCTGAAATGCTGCCAGGGCATTCTTACGAAACATGGAGCGAATCGGCCCCGGCTCAATCAACACCACTTGGATACCACTGCCATCCAACTCCAGGCGCAACGCATCGGAGAGGCCCTCCAAGGCATACTTGGAAGCCACATAGGCCCCACGATACTTCATGGCAATAAATCCCAAAACCGAACTGTTCTGAATGATCCGACCCGCGCCTCGCTCCCGCATGGCCGGAAGTACCAGGCGGGTCACCTCGTAGGTGCCGAACACATTGCTCTCGAACTGTGCCCGAAGCGCCGCCACCGGCAGATCCTCCAACGCGCCGGGCTGGCCATAGGCCCCGTTGTTAAACAACCCATACAGCGCCCCATCACACGCCTCCAAAGCCCAGGCCACCCCCTCTTGAATGGAGGCCTCATCGCTGAGATCCAGGCGAGCCGCTTCAAACCCCTCACCAATCAAAGACGCCACATCTGACCGCTTGCGGGCGGTGGCCAGCACCCGATAACCCCGATCACGCAGACCCTGGGCCACCGTTCGGCCTATGCCGGTAGAACAGCCGGTGATTAGAACGGCCCGGCCCGCTCCCTTGCCCGATTCGCCCATACGCCTTTCCCTCCCTCCGCCGTTATGGTGAAATGGATCCATAGATACAATCCGCAAACACCTTAGCACGGAACCGATATGACCACCCCCATGACCCGCCTTTTCATCATCCCCATCCTGGCTCTGCTGCTGGCCGGATGCCAAACCTCCGCGCTGGATGGCTCAAGCGCCCCAATGCCCGCCGCCGACAGCGCCCCAGTCAACGATGGCCGCAGCGTACTGGAACGGGACGATCCCACCTTCCGTAAAATCTGGAACGATGCCCTCCCCAAATTGGAAAAAGCCATCGAAATCCAGAGCAAGCGCAAAGATGCCCCCAAATTCTCCTTCTCGCCGTTCGCCGATACCAAGCGATCTCTTAAACGGGACTTCAATAAGATTCTCGACCAACTGACAGTGGTACTCTCCGGTCAGCGGCTCAGCCTGTTTCAGGATCAAATCGCCACCCTCAAAGGGACCATCCGCCAAAGACGAAAGGATATCTCCCGATTTCGAGAGCTGCGAGCCGGTGCCCCCACGGAACACATGCTGAAAACCACCCGCAAAGGATACGAACAGAAAATCGCCGCCGCAGAACGCAATATCGAGCAGCTCAAAGGGGAGATTGAGTCGGTCAAAAAGGGCTTTGCAGCCCAACTTCGGGCCTACGGCATCGGTCTCAGCCCGGAACAGACCGATGTGCTGCTGACCCGCGTGGACGCCGACGACATCGTACGCATGACCGTGGTCTACGACAGCGTAAAGGCCATCACCATCAAGCTGATGGAGCTCACCGGCGGCTCGGATGACGATCTGGCCTTCGCCAAACGCTACTACGGTATGCATGTGGTGCTGCTGGAGCTGATGGTCCATATGCAGAGCAAATATATCGACCACGTCAACCAGCGCTATCTACCCGGCCTTGAGACATTGGTCGGTGAGGCCCGCGGCACCATCAGCGATGCCCAATCGGCCATACGTCAGGAGAACAACCGCCGTAATCGTGCCATCTACCAATCCAACATCAAGGCCAACCGACTCACCATCGAAGCGGCGCGGCTCTACAAGAAGCAGCTCAAAGGACAGGCGACCCGCGTCGATAAAACCCGGCGTACGGTGAGAAAAGATCTACAGGTGGCGAAAAACACCCTACAGACCGTCATGGTCAGCGCCCAACTGCTGGACGTGCTGAAAACCAGCCGTAACGCCTTCAGCGCGCTGATGAATCTGCAAATCCCGGAGCTGGTGCCGTTTGAAAATATTCAGGTGCGGAAAAAATTTGAAGAGCTCTCCGAAAAGATCGCCCGGTAAGACCACCCCATCACCATCAGGATGGATGCATCCGCCACCCTACCCAAAAGGTGGAGCGGCGGATGACAGCTACAGTTAAAACTTCTCGAAATCGTCGTCGCCCTGATCCATACCCATATCGATCACAGCGCCACCCGACGATGCTTTGGCTGGAGCTGGAAGCGCCGGAGGCTTCGGCCTGGAGACAGGACGCGCCGTGGCCGTTGGCCTTGCCTTCACCTGGGGTGCCGGTGCTGCTGAACGCCTTGGGGCCGGAGTGGACTTGGGGTCCGACGGCTTTCCACCGCCCCCTTTGGCAATCTTGAAGAAACCAATCGCCTGATCCAACTGCTGAGCCTCACTGGATAGTTCATCGGCTGTGGCAGACATCTCTTCAGCCGCCCCGGCATTCTGCTGAATCACCTGATCCAACTGCTGAATGGCACTGTTGATCTGAGAAGCGCCCTGGTTCTGCTCGGCGCTGGCCGCTGCAATCTCCTGAATCAACTCCGCCGTCTTTTGAATATCCGGCACCACCTGATTAATCACACCACCCGCCTGCTCGGCCACCTCAACGCTGGAAGCCGAAAGGCTGCTGATCTCACCGGCCGCCGTCTGGGAACGCTCGGCCAGCTTGCGCACCTCGGAAGCCACCACGGCAAACCCCTTACCATGCTCACCGGCACGGGCAGCCTCAATGGCGGCATTCAGGGCCAACAGATTGGTCTGGCGGGAAATCTCCTCAATGATGTTGATCTTCTCGGCGATCTGCCTCATGGCATCCACCGCCTTCTTCACCGCCTCACCGCCTTCTGCCGCATTCTTGGCGGCTTTCTGGGCGATACTCTCGGTCTGCTGGGCATTCTCGGTATTCTGCTGAATGTTGGCGGTCATCTGCTCCATGGCCGCAGAGGTCTCCTCTACCGAAGCCGCCTGCTCCGTAGCACCTTGTGAGAGCCCTTGGGAAGAGTCCTGAACCTGACGACTATCCCCTGCCAACTGATCCGCTGAACGACGAATATCACGAACCACATTGGAAAGATTATCCACCATGTCCAACAATGCGCCGTAAGCACCAGAGCGCGTGGTGGTCACGGTGGAACACTCCGCACTGCCCGCCATATCGCCATTGGCCAGCTTGTTGGCCAGACAGACCATCTCAAACGGCTCACCACCCAAAGGCTTGATCACCTTGCGGGTGATCCACCAGGCCAGGAATATGGCCGCAAACAGGCTGAGTATCGACACCACCAACACCATATTGATGGTCTCCTCATTATGCGCCTGCACCTCAGGCCCCAACGCATCCTGGTCCTTTTTCACCGACAGCTTGGCATCTTCCACCGCCTTGGCGATCTGGGGACCAATTCGATCCAGGGTGTTCTTGATTATATCGTTGCGCGCTGCAATCAATTGGGCCAGATCTTTAAACGCCAAATGGTAGGCATCGCGTGCGCCGACAAACACCTTCAACAGACGACGACGCTCAGAATTTTGAAGCTCCTTGTCCAGCGTGGCGATAAGATGGTTCATCTCCGCCTGAAGCTCTTTATTCACACGCGCCACAGCCTTGGGATCGTTGGTATCGAGAAACTTGGCGGCAAAAAGACGTCCCAGCAGCACATGCTCCTGGGCACGGCCCGCGTAATAGGCCCCATCAGGATCTTTGTCCTCATAGGCCGACTTCATGATGGCCGTCAGACTCTGACGCATCTTCAATCCGTTGGGATCCAACCGCTTGTAAACCAGATCGTTACGATCTTTCCGAAACTGAATCACCTTCTGAAAGGCCTGCTTGTACTCACTCACTGACGTGGTGACAAAGCGAATCTTCTCAGCACGCTCCGGCTTCTGAATCTCCACCTTGGCCTCTTCCAGAAACCTCTCCATCTTCTCCAGATAGCCCTGGTACTGGTCAATATCCGTCTGGCTGCCGGTGATGTTGAAATCTTTTACATTCATCCGCACCATTAGCATGTTGGCTTGAAGTCGCCCGGCCAGATTGGTATCCCGCGCCAATCCCCGATAATGACTAAAACCATCGGCCGCACTGTTGAGGCCATTATAGGCGACCCCGGCAACAATCAATAAAAGGAGAATGGCAATACCAAACCCAAACCCAATAAGAGTAGAAATTTTTTGTTCTTTCATTACGACCCCACTTCACAGATATCAAAAGGTAATTCCAGCCTATTGGAACGAACCCCCTAATCAAATCACAATCCCGAGCATTGGTGCATTAAATGCTGGTTTTTTCAGCACACCACGATCCAGTAAAACTACTCTATCAGCTCTCTGCCACTTTCCCAATCACAAAACAGGCTTAATTTCACTGCAGCATTCAGACAAAAAACACCACCCGCCCACCACGCCCTTTTACATAGCGCACCAACGCATCATCGGCGTTCACCGCCACCGGAACATCCACCGCCTCCAACAACGGCAGATCCTTGGCTTTGTCGGTATAGAAGGTGATCCGGGCCGAGTCGCCCACCGCCTCTTTAATATGGGCCAGCACCTGATCCCGCTTGCCCTCCTGGTAGGGAATCGGCTGCTGCAACTTTGGTCCAAGCCGTCCGTGATGCTGTTCACTCTCTGCGGCAATCACGTCATCCGCCTGAACCAGACGACCAAACGGTCTGGCAATCGAGGCCACGCCGCCAGTGGCCAGCACAATACGCATGCCACACGCCCGACAGGCGGCAATCTCCTCCAGTCCCTTCTTGTAGAGCCGATGGCGCATGGTCTCTTCAAAGCAGAGATCCGCCTCCTGCCGCGCCTGCTCCGGCGTCAAGCCGTCCAGCGCCCACCCTCCCATCAAAATGGCGTAACGAAAATCGAGCAAACCCAGTCGGACCCACGGATAGAGCAGCAGAATCTTTACCACTGTCAACCAGCGCATACGGCCCCGAAAAAAGAGATGTTTGACAAAGGTGACGCCTACATTCTTCTCAATCAGCGTACCATTGATGTCAAACACCGCCACTTCCGGCCTGTGCGTCGTCTCATCGGTCATGCGCGGCTCCTTGATTACTGGTAGACCTTTCGAACCTACCACAGGCCGCGCCTGATGCGATACGTCACCACCCCCCACCATAAAAAAAGACCAACCTCCACCCGGAAGTCAGCCTTTACAATACCCACCATTCAGCACATCACAAGAAGCACCCATCCACACCAACTCTCGGTGGGATAGCTATTCGCTCCGCCTTAAGCCCAGACCGCTACTGCGCCGTAAACCATGTGGAAAACGCCAGAGAGAGCATCAACCCCAACCGTCGGGTCATCTCCACCTCATCAGCAGCCCGCCCGACCCGGATCAACTGATCCCGGACCTGATCGAGAAAATCGGCATCAAACGCATCGCCAAAGTCATCCACATCGTCCAGTTGGATCTCCTCCAACGACTTGCCAACCCGCTCCTCAATCTGCGACTTGAACCAGACTCCGCCGTCGATAAAAATCTGCTCTTCCAGTTGCATTCGCTCCGCTCCCAGCGCCCTGCGTTCAACTCTGTACTGCGAACTTACCCTACATATCGGCCAACAGGAGAAAAACTTGAACGGTGCAAAACCGGCAAAAAACGCCGCCCTATCGCACCCTACCGGTCCCTTTCAGGCCAAATTAGAGCATATATAACCCCTCCCGCTAAAAAACGATCAAGGGCTACATACTTAATGCAGTTGGCGTGCCAGCAAGAACATGCAGGCGTATTGCAAGATTATTTATGGTCGCTGTGAATCAGCTTCAGCCCCAGTGAAAGCATCACCACCGCCGCCGGAATCACCAGTTGCTTCCAATCCAGATCAGCTGCGTGCATCATCTCGTGCAGAAAGCGGACATACAGCATGACGATGATCACCTGGGCCAAGATCACCTTCAGTTCGCCGATACTCTTGAAACGCATCCAGCCGGGCACCTCCTCGTCCTCCTCCGGACCCCCTCCCCGGCGGATAAACAGCGTATACGTGCCGTAGGAAAAAATCATCAACACCAGCGCAAACAGAAAGCGATCCGTGGCCTCAATGAGCCGAATCATGGCCACCTCGCCGCCACTCATCCCGGCGGGAAATGCGGCATCCGGCTCGGCCATTCCGGCCATACTCTTCACCGCATCCAGCGTCTCCATCACGCCGCTCAGAGACATCACCACCGCCCCGACAAAGGAGAACACCACCACCACCAGACTGATATATCGAAGCGAAAAGAACAACTTGAACATACTTATACTCCCAACTCTATCCATGCGCATGTGCGCCGCTCAGAACTCCAACTTCTCCTCCCATGGCCTGTTCTCTATAACCTTCTCAAGCTTCTGCTTCAGGCGCGGATGAAAATCTTCATCCACCTCCTCCAGCGCCGCCTCCCATACATAGGCATGATAGAGCGGATGAAAACGATGTAGACTCTCATGAATCGCCTGAATATAGGCATCGTACCAACTGTCCACCCACGGCTTGAGACCCTCGGCCGCCTCCAGATAGACCGGCGGAGCGATGGTGTTGAAAATTTTGCCGTCATCAATCAACGCCTGAATCAGCTCCGACTTGCGCAGGGCACGCCCCTTGGCCCGAATCGGAACATCCGCCTCAGCACAAAACTTCTTCAGCTCCGGTACCCGCAAACGCTCCAACGACTCAGCGATAAACGTCTGACGATCCTGATCGCCGCCAATGGCCACCTCCTGCAATAGTCCCGCCGCGTGCAGCCCTTCCACCAACACCCCATCCAGACGCACCGACCCGCCCTCTTCGGAGAGATCAAACAACAACTTCTCCAGATCCCCCCAACGCCCCTTCATGAAGGGAAAATCTCCCAGTCGCTCCCCCGGCATGCGATCAAAAGAGTAGGAAATATCCTCCACCCGCATCACCGGCGAAACCAAACCACGCTCAAAATCGATCACCGAATAACGAGACTGCTCCTCAGGGGTGAGACAGATCCAATCCAACTCCTCTTCGTACTTGGTGTGATCGGTGATACGTACCGCATAACGATCATCATCGGGATAGAGTGGAAAACGGAAACCACCGCTCTCCGGGTCGATAAAGCAGCGCTCATCATAGGAGCCGGGAACCGCATGAATACGGCGATGTCCGGCCATCTTCACAGGATCCGGCTCACCGGGCGGGCGGATGCGCTGCACGATCATCTGAATTAAATACCAGAGCGCGAGAATGGAAAAGACGACGCCCAAAGCGATCATGGCCAGTTGCATGACGGAAATTCCCCAATATATTGACTCAACCTCCTATCCTACACCCCCCCCAAGCCACCCGGAAGGGGTCACGAACCGCCACAGGTGGAGCAGGGCTGGTTTTTCGGGTATGCTGCTCGGCTCAGTTCAATCGATTTTGGGTGCCAGCACCCTCACTCAACCGGGTCCACAAGGAGCGCCGCCTTATGAAGATTCTACGACTGCACGCTTTAGCGCTGATCCTGCCGGCCCTTCTGCTGCTCTTTGCGGCCCCTGCCGACGCAGGCCGCGCAACAACGGGAGAGAACCCCATGGTGGTCATTTCCACATCCCTTGGCGACATCACGGTGGAGCTGTATGAGGACAAAGCCCCTATCACCGTTAAAAACTTCCTCGACTACATTGATGAAGGTTTCTACGGCGACACCATCTTTCACCGGGTGATTCCCGGCTTTATGGTGCAGTGCGGCGGCATGAACGCCGACATGTCCGAAAAAGAGAACAAAGCCCCCATCAAAAACGAAGCCGATAACGGCCTCACCAACGAGCGCGGCACCCTGGCCATGGCCCGCACCCAGGTGGTGGACAGCGCCACCTCGCAGTTCTTCATCAATCTCAAGGATAACGGCTTCTTAAACCACGGCGACCGCGACTTCGGCTATGCGGTGTTCGGCAAGGTGGTGGAAGGGATGGACGTGGTGGATAAAATCGCCGCCGTCCCCACCGGCAACAAAGGCTTCCATCAGGATGTCCCCGTAGAGCCGGTGCTGATTACCGGGACCAAGCGGAAGTAGTCAGAGAAAACGGCCCCTCCACTTAATATCGCATACCTCACCCGAACATGTGTTGATATTCATGTAAAAACAGATGTCACTGGGCGTGTTGACATTGAGTGGATTTGGGGCCGAAACAAGCCAACACCAACAGCACCTAGGGTTTTCCCTGTATTGCTCTTTTTATTCACGAGTCGTTACTCTCCCCGAACGATGTTGTTATCTCGCTAGTCTGATCTCTACCAAATTAAAATGATTTTTGATTTTTTTTAGTTATAGTTTTCCTTCAGAAATCGCACAATTCATCGTGTGAATTACTTTATGTTTGTTTTTATTTATACGTGTGAGTATTTTTCGACAAGCCAATGTCAATAACTGTACAGGGCAACGGTTGACAAGGCAGCTGTCCTGACGGGTTCATCATCAGGCTTATCCTTTTTGGAGATGATCAAGAAATGAACACTATTGCAAGCCCCCACTACATTGAGGAGCAGCTCGTTCTGCAAGCGGTTCTGGATGACCAGATCACACGCTTCAGCTCAGCAGCTCAGCAATACCTCTCTGTGGGCATGATGAGCGTTGTAATGGGGCTGAGTAGCCGCTTCACATCTGCGATGAAAGATGCCATGGCTCGTGAGAACAGCGGCCTCGTAGACTGGGACGTGGTGTTCTCTCCCTTTCGTCAAATTGTTTCGGTTCGTCGCAGCAAGCTACCAGAAGTCAGCAAGAGATTGGATTTATCCGATCAGGAACGCATCAAATATCTGCGTTTATTGGATTCTGTAGATGAGGTTGATGCATGTCAGGTTGATAATGACGAAGCTCACCAAATTGCAGAGCTTTATCACGTGATCTTCCGTTTGACAAAAAATTCATTCATCGAAATGGCACGAGGCCTTGCGACAGAAATTGCATTGGCTGTGGAAAGAAGCGATCCCAAGGAGTTGCGCGAGACCCTCACCAAGCTTGGGGAACTACAAGCTAAACTCAGGGAAAAACGCGCTGACTGTGAAAGCCTTATTTCGGCCACCAAGTGGCTTGTCCAAAAAGCTGACACCACAGCCCAAGAGACAATCAAAGAAACGACTGATGATGCACTGCGCGCTTTTGACGCTGTTTATTGCAAAAGTGTCAATAAGTGTTTTGACGACGTTAGCGAAGCCTATCTACAAGTCGAGGACAAAGACCTCCGACCTGAACATAGCGGATTTTCAAGCTGGGAAGAGGCAGGCCTGGGGTCTTAACCCCAAAATCAATCATCACATGACGAACTGTCTGTGCCATGGCTGCACCTGGTAATCAGCCATGGCATCTATTCGAAAACTTGATACAAGGTTTTGTTGTGTCAAGGGAGATAACCATAATGACCAATCCAAATTCAAATAATTGCATTGAAGGAGTAGTGTCCATTCAGTCAAGAGGCGGACTTAAAGCACACTCATTTTTAAAGCAGTTTTCTCTTATTATGAAAGCAAAATGCCGCCACATAAATAGAGCGGATCGAGCCACAGCTCTGGCATATATGCGAACCGCCTTAACAACAACACCCAAGCCGTCTGTCCCTGTCCATCAGCGTGACGATGGTGGGTATTATTTCTATCTCTTGCGTGAACCTGATAACATCGGTATCCGCCTGATACTGCGCAATCGCCCTCGAACACCATCCCCCTGTGATTTCTGGATCGGTCGAAATATCATATACTGCGTAGAATGAAGTCTTCACTACAGCCGCCCGTTACCCCCCAAATGCCTTCGAAGCGTTCGTCAAAGCCTGGCCTCACCAGACGAATCGCCAGACATCCTGATCGATGGCCTATCGAAAACCAGGAGACGGTGCCGTCTCCGGCCTACTGCCCTCCCTGACACCACAAGGGACTCATGCTGGAATTTCACTTCCCATCCCGCTGCTTTTTTTGGATGATGAACCGATCAAAGCCTTAGGCCGTAACGCCCGCCTTGCAACACCGCCACGCATTTGGAGCGATCATGACCACCGTTGACGATATCCCTGTCGATCATATTATTGAAAAATATGATGAAAGACAGAAGCTCTATCAGGATTTCATGAACCGCCAGGTAACACTGCTCCAGGAGTTCATCAAGGAGAACGGCCCCAACGTCTTTAGCATCAGCGGACGGGTCAAGGAGCGGGAAAGCCTGCGCAACAAGCTCTTGACGGCAGATAAAACCTACAAAAAGCTCGAAGAGATTACCGATATCGTCGGTATCCGTATCGTCACCTATTTTGAAGATGAGGTGGAGCAGATCGCCGAAATCATCGGGCGCGAGTTCAAAATCAATGAGTCCCACATTCTCGACAAAGGGGAGACTCTGGACCCGGATCGCTTTGGCTACACCTCCCGACACTACATCGCCTCGCTGCTGGATAACCGGCTGGAGCTGATTGAGTACAAGCGCTTTAAAGGGTGCAAGGCGGAGATTCAGGTACGCTCACTGCTGCAACACGCCTGGGCCGAAATCGAAACCCAACTGGGCTACAAAAGCCGCGAGGGGTTCCCTCGGGAGCGGCGGCGCAATATCTCACGGGTGGCGGGCCTGCTGGAGCTGGCGGATCAGGAGTTCAGCGAGGTCAAGCAGTTTGTGCGGCCGCTTCAGGAGGATATGAAGCCGAAAAAACCCGACAGCTCCATCGATACCATCAATCTGGCCGATCTGATCCGCGACAACGCGTTTATCGATGAGATGGACGCCAAACTGGCCGACGTGGCCGACGCCAAGGTGATCTACAACGAAACCTTCGTCGATCAGCTCATCGAAAATCTCGCCTATCTGGATGTGGAGACCATCAACACCCTGGAAGAAGAGATCGAGCGCCGCCGAAAATCAGCCTTCGCCCTGGGAAAAAACCACCTGCTGGATCGCAACACTCGCTATCATTCCCTGTGGCGCGGGTTCTCCCTGCACTTCATCTGCTTCGCCCTGGCGGAGGTCTCAGGACGGGTGGATCAAATTCAGGAGTATCTGGGCAAAACCAAGATCGGCCTGCAGGAGAAACAGAGCGACATGATGCCCGGCTTCTCCGACGACGACGATGGCGTAGTGCCGCCCTGGTGATCAAAGGGGGGGGGTTACCCCTCCTTCACAGCCGTGGGCGCTTTAACGGTGTCCGCCCCCTCCTCTTCATCCAGCCCCAACAGGCGGGCAAAGAGCAGGTTCGGAAAGACAAAGGTAAACTGGTAGCGGGCAAAGGTGATCTCGTCGCGCTCCTTGATGTGGTGCTCCTCTTTGGGCTTGAGCCGTACACCGTTGAGAAACACCCCATTGGTGGCCCCGCAATCCCGAAGAACATAGCCATCATCAACAATCTGAATCTCGGCATGGTGCCGAGAAATGGTGTAATCCGGCATCACCATGTCGTTCTCGCCAGTGCGCCCCACCCGAAATAGACGTGGTGCCGTGCTGGCATACTTGCGCTTGATGAGCGGATAGATGGCCTGATCAAGATTTTTGCTGGAGGTGAGATCCTCACGCACGCTGGAACGACGCATTTTAAACAGCTTGGTCATCTTGGCCCCAGGTTGGGTCTCCAGGCCGCCGCTGTAAAACGCCGATCCGGCCAGTACCGGCCGACTGATGGCCTGGGCAAACATCGCCTGACCATACGCCCGCGCCCCGGCCGAAAGCGCATCATAATCAAGACGCCCCGCCGCATTAATCAGGGTCTCAATCTGAAACTCCTGATGGGGCTGAACGCGCTTTTTTCTGGGCTGCGTCAACCGCTTCAGCAAATTGGCTCTGTTCTGTCCCGCCATCATCAACCTCCCTTTGTCCGGCCCGACCATCTGGACAATACGGTCGAATTCCAAATAACCGGTTGATCCTATCACATCAATGAAGGTAGCTTACATCTATAAGGAGCCTAATCCATTTTTTCTCAAAATTCCGTGGATGATTCCTACGGAGGGATTGGCTCTTGGGCGTATCATCTAGAAGAGTTCAGGAACACCTTATGATCAAGAAGATCACTATTGATCAACTCCAGCCGGGCATGTTTCTTCACAATGCCGACAGCGCCTGGAACGATGACCTGCCGATTCCACAAAGTGGAATGATCAACAAAGAACTTGATGTCCAGTCCATACGCAAGCATGGCGTCAAAGAAGTTTATATCGATACGCAGAAGGGCAGCGACGCGGCCGACGCACCCACCGAAGATGAGGTGCAAGCCGAGCTGGCCGCGCAGATGATGGAGCTGGGCGAAGGGGAGGCGGTGCAACAGGCAGCCCCCGCTCGCTTTGCTGACAAAAAAGCACCCATGTCGGAAGAGCTGGCCAAGGCATCGTCGGTGAAAAAACAGGCTCGCCAACTGGTGGGCAACGTGCTGGAAGATGCCCGACTGGGCAAACAGGTGCCGGTGGGGCCGGTAAAAGACGTGGTAGAGGGCATGGTGGACTCCATGTTCCGCAACGAAGACGCCATGCTCAGCCTCAGCCAGATCAAACAAAAAGACGAATACACCTTCATGCACTCGGTGAATGTCGGCGTCTTTCTGATGGCCTTCTGCCGCTCCATGGAGATGGATGAGCAGACCATCATCGATGTGGGTGTCGGCGCGCTGCTGCACGATATCGGCAAGATGCGCACCCCGCCGGAAGTGCTCAACAAACCGGGACGCCTCACCGACGAAGAGTTCCAGATCATGCGTGACCATGTGGTCTACAGCAACAAGATCCTCACCGAGGCACCAGGCATCTCCGAAGCGGCCATCCAGGTGGCCTCTCAACACCACGAACGCTTTGACGGCACCGGCTACCCCCACAATCTCAAGGGAGACGATATCGACCTGTTCGGCCAGATGTCCGCCATTGTCGATGTCTACGACGCCATCACCTCCGACCGCTGCTACCACAAAGGCATGATCCCCCACGTCGCCCTGCAAAAAATGCTGGAGTGGAGCAAACACCACTTCAAGGTGGAGCTTTACCAGAGCTTCGTCAAATGCGTCGGCATCTACCCTCTCGGTACCTTGGTGCGGCTGAAAAACGGCCTGCTGGGCGTGGTGGTGGAATCCAGCCGGGAGAGCCTGCTGCACCCGGTGCTGCGCATCATCATCGACGCCAACAAGCGCCGCAAGCTGCGCCCCACCACCGTCAACCTGATGGACAAACGACAAAACTCCGAGGGGTACGTCATCATCCAGCAGGAGTCCACCCGCCGCTGGGGTGTGGATCCAAAACGGTTTATGCCCCAGCCGGAACTGTATGATTAGGCAGGCCTGTTCCTCCTCCGGATCGTGATTCCTGTTTTCCCCATGGCACACAACATGCTTAAATAGAGGGGAAATTCCATTTTTATTAATGGAGGGACGTTTCATTCTCAAGATTCGTCGATCCGGGACAACCGGACTGAGCGTCACGCCACGCTGAGGAGAGCGCCGTGAAGATCCGCCAAAAAATTCCATTGCTGCTGATATTGGGGCTGCTGATAAGCGGCTGCAATGAGATCACCGCCAAAGATATGGAGACCCGCAGCGATGGAAAGGTCTACCTGAAGAGCGACCGCCGCACCCCCTATACCGGCCCCTATGTCGCCTACTTCCCCACCAAAAAGATTCGCAACGAAGATGGCGAAGAGGAAGATGAGCCCCAGCGCATCTATAAAACCGGTACCTACATAAACGGCACCAAAGAGGGCACCTGGACCACCTACAAGTGGAACGGCGAAAAGCGCGAAGATAAATATTTGGGGGGCCGACTAAACGGTGCAACCACTTGGTTTCATACCGGTGATCGCAAGGCGCGGGTTCAAGAGTTTGTGGATGGCCGCGAAGACGGCGGCGGCTCCTACTACGACGGCGAAGGCAACGTCACAAAGAACGACTTCTGGGACGACGGCATCGCCATCGCCTATCCCAACCCAGAAAAGCGCGCAGCCCTTGAAGAGCGGCGCAAAAACACCAAAGCAGCCATCAAAGAGGGCGGCGGCGGCTGAGTCCGCACCCCCTCCTGACAGCCCATACGCCTACTCCTTGCCGGTAAGCAGACCGATGATCACATCGGCCACATCCTCACTAAGCCCCAAGTTGGAGGTGAAACCCACGCATGAAGCGTTCATCTCGCCCAATACGTAGATATCACGGCCCTTCTTGTCGGTATCCAGAATAAAATCCGCCGTCCAGATCAGCGGCAACGGATGCTTGCCGAGCTTTTTGACGATCTTCTTCATACTGCCATCCAGCAGCTCCACCACATCGGGCCAATCTTCCGGTGCATCGTAGCGATATTTGGCCCCAGAGAAGAGCGTGGCCGAAAAGGCGTCGGCATCCTCCGCCGGTTTCTTGTGAACCACCGAGAAGGGCTTGTCGTAGAGCATAAAAACCCGCACTTCACCCTCTTTGATGCGCGGCAGAAACGGCATATCGATCAGCATGCCGTTATCGCCGACAATGTACTGCTCGCAAAAGGTCATGAACTCATCAAGCCTGCGCTCTTCGACATGGTTATCCACCGCCTCGGTGCATTTGAGCATGGCCTTGCCCCTCGGCACCGAACCATCGCCATTGAGCAGCTCTACCCGCCAGATTCCCTCGCCGGTGGAGCCGCGATTCTGCTTTAGAACCCGCTCGCCCCGCAGAAGCTGCTTGGGAAAGTTCTTCTTGAATTTATCAATCTCGTAATAGGCGTACACATCGTCCGGCACCAGATCGGTATCCCGCAGCTTCACCAGGGCATCCTTGGCACCATAACCCTGCATGGTCTCCGGGGCGGGCAGGCCACGTACGCCGTTGCGGGTCAGCTGGCGCAGAAAGTCGAAAAACTCCCCTTCATCTTCCAGATTGCCGGGATTGACGCGAGGCACATAAGCATCGGCACTCTTCACCACATGCTTGTAGATCTTCTCTCGATTCTGGGGGGCGTAGAAAATCACCTCCGCATCCCAACCCCGCTTACGCAGAGACTCCACCATCGGCATGGTGTCGGCACGATAGCCGTCCGGCCCTTTGTCAGAACCACCCTCAGCCTCAAAAAAAATCACTTTTTTCTTCATCAATCCCATCCTCAATCAATGATTAACAGATGCACGCAACCCAACATCAGACCCCGCACCCCCCGGATAACGAGGCCGATGATCCACACAGAGCCTAACCGGCCATGACGCAAACGCCAACCGTCCGGGTCTACTCGGGATCACATTTTCTATTGTGGGGCAGGCCTGAATAAGGATGAGGGGAGATCCCATACACCTTCAGAAGTGACGACTCATAAGAGGCGTGCCCATCCGCCGCTCCACATACCTATACGTATATATTTAGGGGGGCACATCATGAAGCAAGAAAGGATGCCAATACATAAGAAAATATTACTACTTGGCACAGATTAGCGAACAGTACATAACCATACAAGCGGTTCGTTAACTATTACTCACTATTAGAAGAAAATGCCTTATAGCTATAATTTATCTGTTTCCACCAATGTCTTGCAGATCGGGTAATCCCTACAAGTCCAGAAGACCCGCCCGGCATGGCGACCCTTGCGAACCCGCTTGCGGGCCATGGGCTGGCCGCATGTGGGACAGGTGTGACTCTCCTCTTCCGATGCATGGCGCTGCTCTACAGGAGGGGACTCTACGGCTGGAGAAGATGGAACCGCTGGCCGGGAAGCGGTAACAACAGCCTCCGCTACCGAGGGTGGGGACGAAGTTCGGGGTGGATTGGCAACCTGTGCCGAAGGTGGCGCAGAGGCTTGTTCCTTTGGCGCGGGCTTTGGCGTAGACCTCTGGAGAGAGGGGGCCTGGGCGGGAAACAGGTCGGGCCTTTGGTCGGTCAACTCGCCAAGCGCCAGTTGCGGCTCCGGAGAGATGCGCAGCAGAGGAAGTGCGGCCATCTCAAGCAGCACCCTGAGCCGCCGCTCCTCGGTATCGCTCAGAGGGCGCGCCAGAAACAGGGCGCAAACAGGCTGAAGATTCTCCTGCCGGCAGACCAGAAAATCCAAGGTTCCATCGGTCACGGAGGTCCGCTGACCCACATGAAATAGTGACTCCACAGAGACGCAGGGAAAAAACACAAGCCCCGAAAAGCGCTCGCCAAGACGCGCCATCAGCGCCATCTCGCTCTGGTTAAGCAGCGTCGTACGCCCCTCCAGAGGGGCTACCCCCCCCTCCTGACCCGTACGGGATGCCAGGGGCACCCGAGTGAGATAGATCAACGCCGCCGACAGAATGATAATCGCCAGAGGAATCAACAGATCCACAACAGCCAGAGAAGTCATAGAGTCCACAACAGCACGCTCCGCAGTAAGTAGGGCTTACGCGGCGCCACACGTCCCCAACGCCAACCCTTGCAGCCTCACAGCATAACGCAGAGCAGGGTCATAACACACACAATTCCTTCATACGGCAGCCCAAGCTCCCCCATAAAGATCGAGGCTATATCCACACATGAATCTCGCCTATCATAACCCAAAGCCCAACACACGCCCCAAGGAGCCCCGCCTGCATGGATAACCGACCCGCCTGGCCCTGGATTCTATTCGCCGGCATCACCCTGATAGCCTTTCTCTCCCTGGCCCACCCCCTCCCCAATCTGAGCGCTGCCGCCATCTCTCACGCCGTGCTGGCCGTCGGGGCGCTGCCGCTGATCCTGGCGGCGATGATCTATTTTACACCCACCCTGACCCGAAGCGGCCCACCGCCCCGATCCATACTGCTGGCCCCCCTGGCGGCCCTGGCAGCCGGTGGGATGGCCATGATGGCGGCCAACGGCTCTCTGATATGGATCCACCCCGCAGCCACTCTGGGCATCGGGGCAGCACTGGCCACCGCTCTCTGGATGGGCCGACGCGCCAAAAGATGTCTCGGTGCCCCCCATCCTGGTCTGCGCTGGTATCAATGGGCCCTGGGCATGCTGCTGGCAGCCCTGCTCTCCATGGCCATGGCTGCCGTCTGGACAGAGCAGTGGCAAGCGCTACGCAGTTTCCATCTGCATCTCAACCTGCTCGGCTTTGTCGGCATGACCGCCATCGGAACCCTTCAGGTATTGATTCCTACCGCTGGCGGCTTCTCCGACCCCGATGCCCACAGACGTCTGGCCCTGGACTGGAAATACGCCCTGGCCGGAAGCATCATCTCCGCCATCAGCGCCGGGTGGCTACGACCACTCTCCGCACTGGGATTGATCCTCTGGGCCATCCCCCTGACACGAATGGTTCGTGGGCTCTGGCGCCAAGGCGGAGCCGCCCTCTGGGCCTCGGAGACCGCGCTTCTCTCCGGAGCGCTGGCCGGATTTATCCTCATGATGGTGGCCAGCGCCATGATCCCACTGGGGCTGGTGAATGCCGATGACTCCCTGCCGCTCTTTTTCAGCGCCTTTCTCTTTCCACTGGTGAGCGGGGCTCTGGGACGGTTGCTGCCCATGTGGCGCTGGCCCGGCCCATCCACACCGGCCCGAGAGCGTGCCCTGAAGCGGCTGGCCACGGCGGGGCGTCTCCGCGCCTTGATTTTTTTCTGTGCCGGGGTGATGGTGGCTATGGGAAATCCACAGGGGATTCCGCTGGCACTCTTGGGTTTGGCATGGTTATTGTTACTAGTGCTCTGGAGCCTTATAACCCCAGGCCCTACGCATACCGACTCTGCGGAAACCACCTAATGGGCTGATCCGGTGAACCAACTTAACAACCATCATCGTGCAGAAATGAGACGGAACAGAACCATGCCTGCTATCGTCACAGGACACCGCCTCTTCCACCTTCTGATCATGCTCACCCTTTTGGTGGGTATTGCTCCGCCTCTGCAGGCAAAAGAGCTGGCCTGGGAGCAGCAGAAACTGAATATTGAGAGACTCTTTCAAAAGGGCGCCTTCGATAAGGCGGAAGGTGCGCTGAACAAGGCGCTGATCGCCATCCGACGCGATAGCGGCCCCAAGCATCACCATGTGGCGGAAGCGCTGCTGATGCTGGCCCGACTGCACAAATCACTCCAGCGGGACCAGAAAAATGAGCCGCTTTTGACCCAAGCCCTGGAGATTCGCAAGCAGGTGTTCGGTAAGAACCACCCCCGCACCGGCACCATCATCGAAGAGCTGGCGGAGCTGCGCATCAGCCTGAAACAGTTTGACCAAGCGGAAACACTCCTGAAACGGGCGCTGGATATCCGCAAAAAGAACCTCGGAAACCGACACCCAAGCCTCGCGGGCATTCTCGACAACCTCGGCTTTCTCTACACCCGTCAAAAGAAGATCGAGAAAGCCCGGCCTCTCTTTGAACAATCCTTTGTGCTGCGAAACGATGCCCTCATTGAAGCCCACGCCCAGGTGGTGGAGTCGCAGCTCAATCTGGCAGCGCTCAATTTTATGGCCAAGGACTCGGCCCAGGCGGAGTTTTTCTACTGGCAGGCCATGAATACCGCCAAAAAAGGGCTCAACAAAAATCATCCGAAGATGGCCCTGGTGCTCAACAGCATCGGGCGTTTCTACTGGAACCAGAAACGTACCCAGGAAGCAGAGCCGTTTTTCAACCGCGCCCTGGCCATTCACGAGAAGGTGCTGGGCTCCAATACCGAAGCGTTCGCCGACAAGCTGCATGAACTAGGCAGCCTCTTCCTGGAGAACGACTTCAACGAAAAGGCCGAAAGCCTGCTGCACCGCGCCCTGGATATTCTAAAGAAAAAGCATGGCGGACGCTTTGACACCCCCACCGCCGCCGCCGTGCGAGACAAGCTACGTCAGGCCCGTGGTCAGAGTAAAAAAAGCAAATCTGCCAAGACCCCAAAAAAGGTCGCCAAAGTGGCGAAAAAACGCCCCAAGGCGGTGATAACAACCGCCCCCAAAACGGCTGATAAAGTGGTGAGCAAGCGTCCCGCAAAACGCGCCCTCCCCCGCAAGGCAGCCGCCACCAAAGCAAGGGCCATCCAACCCGCCAACAGGCAACAACCGGCCACCAAACCTCTTCGGGGCTCGGGGCGCTTCTTTATCCGACTGGGCTGCTTCTCTTCCAACCCCAATGCCGAAAGCCTGAAACAGCAGATTCGAGGCTGGCAGATTCCCGCCTACGGACGGCGCATCAAAAGCGGCACCATGACCTGTGTGCGGGCCGGCCCATTCCCCACCCTGAACAAGGCCGAAGCGGTGCAGAAGGTTCTGACTGGCAAAGGAATCAAAAACAGCTCCATTCGCAAACCCACCAAATAGAGGGCCGGACCCGACCATCCGGCGCATGGTTGCTCGATGAAATTTCTTCTGGAGATGCTTCCGGTCGTCCTGTTTTTTCTGGTCTACAAATGGGACGGCATCTACTCCGCCACGCTGACCATCATGGTGGCACTGGCCCTTCAAGTAGCCCACCATCGCTGGCGCTACGGCAAGGTGGAGCCGCTTCAGGGGGCGGTGCTGGCGCTGGCGCTGATCTTTGGCGGTGCCACGTTGACCTTTCAGGATCCGCAATTCATTCAATGGAAACCCACCATTCTGCAATGGGTTTTGGCCGCTGCATTCGCACTGAGCCCGCTGGTGACCGGCGAGCCTCTCATCGAACGCATGCTCCGCGCCCGCATCCATCTACCAAAAAAACGTTGGCGCTCCCTCAACATCGCCTGGACGCTCTTCTTTCTCTTCTCCGGTGGGGCCAATCTATTCGTCGCCACCCACTACGATGAGAATACCTGGGTCAACTTCAAGATGTTCGGGCTGCTGGGACTGACGATAATGTTTGTGATGGCCCAGGCGCTCTATATCGCCCGGTTTGGAGAAGAGCTCCCGGATCCAGCCAAGGAGGAGAACACCGCCACCACCCCGGATCCACCCTCTTCCTGAATTCATCCAACGCCGGACACCGCTCCATGAGGGAACTTTTTCACCCCAATGACGTCCCTAAGCCATAGGACAGAACACCTTCACCATCCACTACTGAACCACCCGAAGGAGCCGCTCCAGATGAAACCACAGCCTATGGGATGGCCGTTGCTGCTCACGCTGTTGGCGCTACTGGCACTGCCCCTCACTGCCCAGGCCATCTCCACCTACGACGCCGCACTTGAGGCCTACCAAAAACGGGATTTCAAAACCGCACTGACTAAATTTCAAGCCCTGAGCAACAACAAGAAGGCGCTCAACTATATGGGGCTCATGCACCAAAACGCGGAGGGCGTGCGGCGGGATATGCGGCGAGCCATCAACTACTTCACCCGCTCTGCCAACCTGGGCGAGGTGGTGGCTCAGATCAACCTGGCCAACATCTACAAAGACGGGAAACATGGCGTCCGCCGCGATGCAAAAAAAGCCTTCCGATGGATGAAAAAAGCGGCCCGCAACGGCAATGTGGCGGCCCAAAATAATCTCGGGGCCATGTACGAAACCGGGCGAGGCGTGCGCCGCGACTACACCAAAGCCGCCTACTGGTATCGCAAGGCGGCCAAGCAGTCCGACCGGGCCGCCCAGAATAATCTCGCCTTCTTCTACCGCATCGGGCGGGGCGTCAAGAAAGATATGGCGCAAGCCGCCAAGTGGTATATCAAATCCGCCGACCAGGGGGAAGCGGTCGCCCAAAGCTACCTGGGCTACATGTATCGTAAAGGGTGGGGTGTCCAAAAAAATCTACACAAATCGGCCTATTGGTACCGAAAGGCCGCCGACCAGGGGGAAAAGGTGGCGCAGAACAATCTAGCCTCCATGTACAAGCAGGGCCTTGGCATGCCTCGGGATCTACACAAGGCCGCCCAGTGGTACTTCATGTCCGCCAAACAGGGTTACAAACCGGCCCAGCTCAGCCTCTCCCAGCTCTACCGCAACGGCTGGGGCGTCCCCGCCAATGCCGAAAAAGCCGACTATTGGCAACAGCAGGCCAGTGGAAAACTTAACCCCAACGCCCTCTGATCGTCACCTCTCACACCCCCAGTCAAAGGCATCCGGACCATAAAAAAGGCACCCGAAGGTGCCTTTTTTTATGCTTCTCCATCGGTTAAATCACCGATGCGCTACGACTCATCTCTGGGCAGGAATCCCGCCGGACCCTGGGGACCACGCGGACCCTGAATACCCTGCGGACCCTTGGAACCCGGAGCACCTTGGGCACCCTGCGGACCCATCGGACCCTGCGGTCCAGGAGGACCAACCGGACCCTTGTCGCCCTGATCGCCCTTGGGACCTTCTGGACCAAGAGGACCAATCGGACCTGCCGGACCAACCGGGCCTGCCGGACCAAGATCTCCCTTGGGACCATTCGGGCCAGGAGGACCATTCGGGCCTGCCGGACCAACCGGGCCTGCCGGACCAAGATCTCCCTTTGGACCCGTAGGGCCTGCCGGACCAATCGGGCCGGATGGGCCATCACCACCAGTTGCGCCGATAGGACCAGATGGACCTTGAGGACCGGTCTCGCCCTGCGGGCCGGGAGGTCCGACAGAGCCTTGAGGACCAGAAGGCCCTTGCGGCCCCTCCATCTCCGGCACAATCACCTTGGGTCCAACCGGACCCCGCGCGCCCATGGGACCAACCGGACCAATGGCACCTTTTGGACCCATGGGGCCACGAATACCCACCTCGCCCTGAGGACCGGCACCACCCACGGGGCCTTCGGGACCACGCTCTCCCTGAGGGCCAACCGGGCCGGTCTCCCCTTGAGGGCCGACTGGGCCTCGGGAGCCCACCGGGCCAGGAACGCCCTGAACACCCCGCGAACCTTGAGGACCGACATCCCCCTTGGGACCAACTGGGCCCGCAGCACCAAGCGGGCCTGCCGGACCATGAATGCCCTGAGGGCCGATGGGACCTTGAGGACCGATCTTTCCTTGAGGACCGATGGAACCGGTATCCCCTTTGGGACCCTGTTGACCAAGCGGACCTTGCGGGCCTACCGGACCTTGGGAACCGATGGGACCAGTGGGGCCAATGGCACCTTGAGGACCAATACTGCCCACCTCGCCGTCATCGCCCTTTGGACCCGCCGGACCGATGGGACCGGGAGGACCAGCCGGGCCGATGGGGCCGGTGATGCCAATCTCACCATCTCGACCACTGGGACCTTGCGGACCCATGGGACCAGCTTCGCCCTTGGGACCGGGCTGACGAGAGAGATCGGCCATCCGCTGGGAGAGAATCTGAATCTGCGCAGGCACCATGTTCTCAAGAATCTTGAGACGCGCCTCCAAAACCTGAATACGCTCCACGAGCGCATCCCCCTCTGCGGCCTCCTCCTCCACTCGGTTCTCCAGAACATGAATGCGCTTCTTGGCGCTCATCTTCTTCTCTGCCTTCTCGGCGTCGTCTGCTGATTTCTTCTTCTCATCTTCTGACACTGGACCGTTCCTTTTTTTCTTCGAATTGAGAACCTGGCTCGATTCAGACGCTTCACGATCGCCCCCACTCTTCTTCTTCGGGGCGTCCAGATAATCGGATGGTACGGGGAGCTCCAACTCCCCTTTGGCCACACGCTTCAGATCAATCTCACGCAACTCACCTTCCAAATCAGTGGAGATACTTCCCACGGAACTCTTGCGGGACACCCCACCCTTTAGATGAGATTTGAGTTTTCGATTCTTCTTGCGCGCTTTTTTCTTCTTGGATTTGGGCACTGCGCTGTCCCCTCCTCACGGTATCCGCAACTTAATCATTGTTCAATATAAGCAAAGGCTCAGCAAAAATAGCATCGCCATCAGAACCGCGCCGACCTTCGGCACGCCCCCACTGAAACACAATAAAACAGCTTCTTAAGAGACCATCTAACCAGAATCTGCGGCAAGGCGGCAACTAAAAACCCGGTGCATGCCTAGAAAAACCACCCTCCGGATCCCCGCTCCAGACGATCCTTGCAGTGGGCCAACTGCGAACGATAACGCCCCGAGAGGCGCTTCACCTTGCGCGCCACCTCCATCAACCACTTTTTCTTGCGGTAACTCTTGCGCTTATAACCGCCATGCCCCTCGTGATACGCCAGATACTGCGACTCGGCGTCCCACTTGGAGATCCCCAGCACTCGATGGCTGATATTCACATACCAGCCGATAAAATCCACCGCATCTTTATAGTTATCCCGGTCAGCACGCCAGTTGCCGGTTTTGCTCTTGTACCAGTTCCAGGTGCCATCCAATACCTGGGCATAACCGTAAGCACTGGAGGCCCGCGACCAGGGGATAAACCAAAACAGCTTGCCTCGAGGCGGGCGGGCGTCATGGGTAAATTTGGACTCCTGATGGATAATGGCCAACTGGACATGCACCGGTACGCCCCACTTCTTGTGGTTGTCTTGCATAATCTTATACCAGTCGCTCTTCTCGTCAAAGATCGAGCAGGCGTTCTCAATATTGCGCGGCGGGGCCACCGCACATCCGGCCAGAAGCAGCATCACCATCCCCAGCATCCACACCACCAACCGACGCCCAGAACCGTTCATCGCCCCCGATATCGGCCCTATCCGGCCTGAACAATCGCTCATGCACCACTCCTGAAGCA
>JADFWT010000039.1 GCA_015233785.1 Magnetococcales bacterium | reverse complement strand
AGCAGGCTCTGGAAACCGAGGAGCGTAAAGAGGAGCTTCAGATCGATCAGCGCCTTGCCGCTCTTGCATCGATGCCAGAGCATCTGTTGATTCCTTTGGCGGAAAAAGGCATCGTCACCCTGGATGACTTTGCAGATCTGGCGGCTGATGAGTTGCTGGAGGAGTTGGGTGAAGAGGCCCCCACTCAGGAAGCAGCGGCGGCAATGATCCTTGAAGCTCGTCATGTGGCCGGTTGGTTTGATGATGGTGAAGCGGTTCCTGAGGCACCTGTAGCTTCAGGGGAGTCCGAGGTTTCTGAGGCTCCTGAAGAAGCGGTCTCCCAGGAGGGATCCAAGGAGGAGACCTCCACCGATAGCGACACCTGATCGCTTTGGTGGTCGGGAGGGGCTCTTCGGCAGGGCGTCGGCGATCCGGGGCTGGGCGTTCGGGTCGTAAAGGGCGTGGCCGTTCGGATAAGGCGTTGATGCGTACCTGTCTGATGACGCGCCAGCAGCAGCCCCGAGAGCGGTTGTTACGGTTCGTCCTGGACTCTGAAAGTCGCTTGACCGAAGATTTGGCCGGACGTTTGCCGGGGCGTGGTCTTTATGTGACCCCTGATCGGCAGCATGTGGAGAAGATGATCGGTCAGCCTGGGCGAATGCGTCACGCGCTGGGGCAGAGCCCGCAGCATTTGGACGCTGAAGCGTTGCTGTCGCGGTTGGAGTCGGGATTGATTCGCCGTCTACAGGATGGGCTGGGTCTGGCTCGAAGGGCTGGATTACTGCGCGCCGGTATGCGGTTGGTAGAGGAGTCGCAGGGCGACTGTGTGTTGCTGCTTTTGGCGATGGATACGGCCCATCACACCCGTGAGAAGTTTGAACGTCAGGTGCGACGACTCGGGGTGGAGGCGCTGGAGGTTTTGGATCGGCGACGTCTTGGCGACGCCATTGGTTCTGGGCCTGTGGCAGTGCTGGCGGTAATGCCGGGCGGGATTGAAAGGCGCATTCGACTTGATGTCGAGCGCTGGCGAAAGTATGTGGATGATGGATCTGGTTGATCCCTGTTGGAGGGGCGTCAGAGTCTCTTTTTGAGTAAGTGAAGTATTTGAGAATTGTGGAGAAGTTCTTTTGAGCGACACGAATAAACCGGCGTCTGGCAGTAAGAGTCTGCGTCTCAAGGCCCCCCGTCGCATTGTGCTGAAAAAGACGGTGGAAGGCGGGTCGATCAAGCAGAATTTTTCTCATGGTCGCAGTAAGAGCGTCGTGGTCGAGGTTCGTCGAAAGAAGACCTTCGTCAAGGACGAAAATGAATCGGGCAAGGTAGGCTTTACCCGTGACCGCGCTGCTGAATTGAAGCGTCAGGTGGAAGAGGCACGTGGAAAGAAGGGGGGGGCAGGTGCAGATCCTCTGGCGGCTGATAAGCCCAAGCCTCGTGCCAAGCAGCAGATTCTCAGCCCCATGACCAGCGATGAGCGGCGCGCTTATCAAGAGAAGCAGCGTCTGCAGCAGGAAGAGGAGGCGCGTCTCAAGGAGGAGCAGGCCAGGGAAGAGGCTTCGGCCCGCAAAGCGCGTGAAAAAGCCCGTGTTGTGGCCGACGTGATACGTCGCAAAGAGGGCGAAGAGGCGGTCGAAAAAGCTGCTGAAAAAGCGACAGAGCCGGTAGAGCCCGAAAAAGCGACAGAGCCGGCCGCGGTTCCGGCGGATAAGACGCCAGCTCCGCCAGCCGAGGTGGTTGAAGCCGTGCCGGAGCCCGTTTCCAAAGCGGCTGAGAAGGCCCCCGAAGCGGTCGCGGAGGCCCCTGTTAAGAAGGTTCCTGAAGTTAAAGCCGCGCCGCCCGCTCCAAAGGCTGAACCGAAAGCGAGCAGCAAAGCTCCAGTCGCCAAAACGGCAGCCAAGTCGAAGAGACCGGCGGTCAAAGCCGCGTCCGCCCCTAAGCCGGAGCCTGCGCCCGAACCCGCCCCGGAACCCGCTCCCAAAAAACGCCTTACCCGTGCGCAAAAAGATGAGATGGCGCGTGACAAGGCAGAGAAACTGGTGGCCAAACGGCTTGCTCAGTTGGATGATCTGCGGGCCCAAAAACGTGAAGTGGAGCAGCGGCGTGCCGATAATAAGGAAGGCGCAACGCCGGCAGCAGGCGGTGAAGCCGATGCGGCGGGAGCCCGTCGTACCACTTTGAAGACCAAAGGAAAACGGCGTGGAAGGCGTGATGCCGGCGGCGGAAATATTGGCGGTCCCGGTCGTATGGGGGGTCGCGGCGGTGGTCGTAGGCGCGGTAAGGGCGGTGGAAGGAATGCCGCACCGCCAGCCCCGCCACCGGCCCCGGTGGTGCGCGATGTGATCATTCCCGAGGCGATCAACGTCGGTGAGTTGGCCAGCCGTATGGCAGTCAAGGCGTCCGAGGTGATTAAATCGCTGTTTGCTCAGGGCATGATGGTCACCATCAACCAGACCTTGGATCAGGATACTGCCACCCTGGTGGTGGAGGAGATGGGGCATCGTCCCAAGCAGGTCTCCGTAGAGGCGGACATTGAAGCGGAGCTGGCCGTCAGTGATGACGACGAGGGCGAACTTGATGTACGGCCCCCGGTAGTGACCATGATGGGTCACGTTGATCACGGTAAAACATCGCTGCTGGATGCCATTCGGGATACGGATGTGACCGGTCGCGAACATGGCGGGATTACGCAGCACATCGGTGCCTATCAGGTCACCATGAATAGCGGTGACCGAATTACCTTCCTTGATACTCCCGGACACGCGGCCTTTACCGCCATGCGTGCTCGCGGTGCCGAGGCGACCGATCTGGTGGTGCTGGTGGTGGCAGCAGATGATGGCGTCATGCCGCAGACCCGTGAGGCGGTGAGCCATTCTCAGGCGGCGGGCGTCCCGATTCTGGTGGCGGTCAATAAGTCCGACCTGCCGGATGCCAACCCGGATCGTGTCATGCAGCAGTTGGGCGATTTGGGTCTGATTCCAGAGGCGTGGGGTGGCGACACCATCTTTGTGAGCGTCTCGGCCAAAACCGGGGAAGGCATCACCGATCTGGAGGAGATGATTATTCTGCAATCGGAGGTTCTCGGTTTGCGCGCCAACTCCAGCAGACGCGGACGCGGTGTCATTGTCGAAGCGCGTCTGGATAAAGGGCGTGGGGCTGTGGCGACCTGTCTTGTGCAGCGGGGCTGTCTACGAGCTGGTGATGTTTATGTAGTGGGCTCACTCTGGGGTAAGGTGCGCGTGATGAGCGATCATCGCGGACGGCCAGTAGAATCCGCCCCTCCGGCCATGCCGGTTGAGATTACCGGGCTCTCTGGAGTGCCGGAAGCGGGAGATGAGTTGATTGTGGTGCCGGATGAGCGTCGTGCCCGTGAGATCGTCGCGTTCCGAGTCACCAAGGCCAGGGAGCAGGAACAGGCGCTTCATGCGCCCACCAAGCTGGATGACATCTTCAATCAGATTGGCAAAGAGGATGTACACGAGTTTAAGGCGGTGATTAAGGCCGATGTGCGCGGTTCCGTAGAGGCCGTTGCCGATGCGCTGGAGAAGATTACCCACGAGCAGATCAAGGTCAATGTGATCCACACCGGAGTCGGCGGCATCAACGAGTCGGATGTGATGCTGGCGGTGGCCTCCAATGCGGTGGTGTTGGGGTTCGGCGTTCGAGCCGATGCCAAGGCCCGCGCCCTGTCCAAGCGGGAAGGGATCGACCTGCGCTTTTACAACGTGATCTACGATCTTCTGGATGAAGTGACCCGCGCTATTGAGGGTCAGCTCTCTCCCACCATCAAGGAGACGGTGCTTGGCAACGTCGATGTGCGGGAGGTGTTCCGCATCTCCAAGGTGGGCAATGTGGCGGGCTGCATGGTCACCGAGGGCGTCATACGGCGCAAGGCGCGTGCCCGACTTCTGCGCAACGATGTGGTCATTTTTGACGGCCCCATCTCGGCCCTGAAGCGTTTTAAGGATGACGTTAAAGAGGTCAAAGAGGGGATGGAGTGCGGCATCAGCCTGGAGCGATACAACGATATCAAGGCTGGTGACTCCATGGAGGTTTACACCCAGGAAGAGGTCCGGGTCACCCTGGGCTGATGTGACGGACCGTGGCGGATGATCGGGATGTCTGGCGTGGCAAAGAGGGCTGGGGCGATTTTGGTTCTGAAGGGGGCTGGAGTGGCCATGCGGGTCTGGGTGGCGCTGGTGGATGTTTCGACCAGGATGGAAGCCGCGTAGGATTGTTGGAAGTTCGGCTGGATCTGCCTGGTCTGCGCTCTTTGAAAGAGAAACGCGGTGGGGTCAAGGGGCTCTTAGAGCGGATTCGGCACCGGTTTCAGGTGTCTGCCGCCGAAGTTGGTGCTCTGGATCAGTGGCAAACTGCGCATCTTGGGTTTGCCCTGGTGGGAAATGAGACCGCCCACGTACAGAGCCGCTTGCAAAAAGTGGTCGCTTTTATCGAAGATAACGGCCCTGGTCATCTGGTGGACTATCGTCTGGAAATGGTGACCTAGCAGCGGCGGGAAACGGACATGGGATTTCGTACCAGCCGGGTGGCATCGGAGATTCGCAAGATCATCTCCGCCATGTTGACTCGGGGAGAGATTAGGGATCATCGGGTCATGGAGGGCATGGTCTCCATCTCGGATATTGAGATGAGTCGTGATCTTCAGCATGCCACGGTCTATGTGACGGTGATGGGCGTTGAGCCGATGGTGGCTATGGAAGGGTTGGCTCGCGCTCAGGGTTTTATTCGTCGCCGTATTGGTCAGCAGTTGCGACTCCGACATACGCCGGGTCTCCACTTTCGGTTGGATGAATCAACGGCCCATGGGGCGCATATGGATCGCATTTTGGCGGATCTGAATATTCCGCCGGAAGAGGCGTTATCTGAGACCGATGATGAGGATGATGAGTCGCGGTGAGTAGGCGTAGGCGGGCCAAGGGGCGTCCCATTGATGGTTGGCTGGCGCTCTGTAAGGAGCCGGGACGCAGTTCGTTTCAGGCTGTGAGTGCGGCCCGAGCCATCACCGGAGCCGCCAAGGCCGGACACGGCGGCACCCTGGACCCATTTTCGGAAGGGGTGCTTCCGGTGGCGTTTGGTTCCGCCACTAAAACCTTGTCCATGGTTCTGGAAGGGGATAAAAGGTACCGTTGTTGGGTGCGGTTTGGTGTAGAGACTGATTCCGGCGATTTGACCGGCGAAGTGATCTCCCAGGGCGGAGAGCCGCCTGAGCGTGAGATGTTGGAGGCACTGCTGCCGAAGTTTGTTGGTGAGATTGAGCAGATTCCCCCGGCCCATTCAGCGATTCGTGTGGATGGGGAGCGGGCCTACAAGCGGGTTCGGCGCGGCGAGGTGGTGGAGATGCCCAGTCGCCAGGTGACCATCCACAGTCTGGACCTCGTGGAGATGGCGGACGGCTTGGCGGTGATTGATGTGGCGTGCGGCAAAGGCTCCTATATGCGGGCATTGGCGCGGGATATGGGCACGGCGCTTGGATGCGGCGCCCATCTTGAGCGGCTCTCACGCACTGAGACGCTTGGGTTTCAATTGGATCAGACCGTGACCTTGGAGGCGTTGAGACGCGCTGTTGAAGAGGATCGTTTGGCGGAGGTGTTGCTTCCGGTGGACTATCTTCTGAGCGACTGGCCCGCCTTTACCATGTCACCGGATACGTGGCTGGATGTTCAGAATGGCCGCGCCGTATGGATACGGATGGAAGAGGCGAAACAGGGTCGCGTGCGACTCTTGACGCCGGAGGGAGCGTTTGCCGCTATTGGTGAGTTGGGTGGCAGCAAAATGGATCTGCTGGGGCGTGTGCAGTGTCGCCCGAAGCGGCTTTTTATCACCGCCTGAGCGGGGTTGAAAAGAGAAACGGAAGGTTACGTCGATGGCGGCGGGACCGGATGGATGCCGTTTACGTATCGATAGGGGTGCGGAACGGAGAACGTATTTAGGATCGAAAAACATAACCTGTCTCAAGGAGCAATATTCGATGTCGATTTCACCTGATTCGAAGCAGGAAGTGATCAAGGAGTACGCGCTGGCTGAAGGCGATACTGGTTCGCCTGAGGTTCAGGTGGCCCTGCTGACCGCTCGGATCAACAATCTTTCCGAGCATCTTCAGAAGAACCACAAGGATCACCACTCTCGCCGTGGTCTGCTGAAGATGGTGGGCAAGCGCCGCCGTCTCCTCAACTACGTTCAGGGTGAGGATCGTGGACGCTACACCGATTTGATCAAGCGGTTGAACCTGCGCAAATAACGCAGCGCATTCACATCAACGTGTTAATTCAATCCTGGGAGCCTTGCGCCCCGGAAAAGGGTTTGTATGTTCGATATTCATCGAAAAAGCATTCAATTCGGGGCTGAAGAACTGACGCTGGAGACAGGCCGTATTGCACGGCAGGCCGACGGTGCAGTGCTGGTTGGCTATGGCGACACCAGGGTTCTGGTGATGGCGACGGCGGAAAAGTCCGTCCGTCCGGGGATGGATTTTTTTCCTCTGGGCGTCCACTACCAGGAGAAGACCTGGGCTGCAGGCCGTATTCCAGGTGGTTTTATTAAGCGTGAGACCCGTCCTTCCGAGAAGGAGATTCTCACCTCGCGTCTCATCGACCGTCCGCTCCGTCCTCTGTTTCCCAAGAGCTTCCGCAACGACACCCAAGTGGTGGCGACGGTGGTTTCTTATGATGGCGTACACAATGCCGATATTCCGGCCATGGTGGGGGCCTCTGCGGCTCTAGCCATCTCGGGCATGCCTTTTATGGGGCCAATCGCTGGTGCACGGGTCGGTTTTTTGGATGGTGCGTATGTTCTCAATCCCACTGTGGAGCAGGTCGAGCAGAGCCGTCTGAATCTGATTGTGGCCGGCACCTCCGAAGCGGTGACCATGGTAGAGTCAGGGGCAGACTTCCTCACGGAGGAGGAGATGCTCGACGCCATCATGTTCGGCTTTGAAGGGTTCCAGCCGGTCATCAAGGCGATTCAGGAGCTGGCCGAAGAGTGTGGCAAGCCGCGCTGGGATGTGCCGGAGCTGCCCACCCATGACGAACTCTATGCCGAGGTGAAGTCCGGCTACGAAGAGGGCGTCAAAAAGGCCTATGCCGCCACCGAAAAGATGGCCCGTCAGTCGGCCATGGATGAGGTGCGTGGTCAGGCGGTGGAGACGTTGGGTGCTAATGCCGACGGTGATGATCGCTCCCAGGATGTTAAAGCGCTATTCAAGAAGCTGCAATCGGAGACCGTCCGTGAGCAGGTGCTCAGCACCGGTAAGCGTATCGACGGACGGACCCTCACCGATGTGCGTACCATCGATTGCCAAGTGGGCATTCTGCCTCGGGTACATGGTACGGCGCTCTTTACGCGTGGTGAGACTCAGGCGCTGGCTGCTATCACCTTGGGTTCGGGTCGCGATGAGCAGATTGTTGAAGGGATGGAAGGGGAGCGTCGTGACGCCTTCTATCTGAACTACATTTTTCCGCCTTACTGCGTGGGTGAGACGGGTCGCATCGGCCCGCCCAAGCGGCGTGAGATTGGCCATGGTGCACTGGCCACCCGTGCGGTCACGCCGATTCTTCCCGATCGGGAGAAGTTCCCCTATACCATTCGTGTGGTCTCTGAGGTTACCGAGTCCAACGGTTCCTCTTCCATGGCCACTATTTGCGGTTCGGTATTGGCGCTGATGGATGCCGGTGTGCCCATTGAAGGGCCGGTAGCGGGTATCGCCATGGGGTTGATCAAGGATGGGGACCGTTTTGCGGTACTCTCCGACATTCTCGGCGACGAAGACCACCTGGGCGATATGGACTTTAAGGTGGCGGGCAACGATAAGGGCATCACTGCTTTGCAGATGGACATCAAGATCACCGGTATTAATCGGCAGATCCTGGCGGTGGCACTGAAGCAGGCCAAGGATGGTCGCATGCACATTCTCGGCGAGATGGCCAAGGCCCTTACCGAGCCGCGTGATGATCTTTCGCCCTACGCGCCGCGCATCACTACCATCAAGATCAATCCTGACAAGATTCGCGACGTGATTGGTCCTGGCGGCAAGGTGATTCGCAGCATCACCGAGGAGACCGGCTGTCAGATTGATGTGGATGACGACGGTACGATTCGTGTGGCTTCGCCGGATGGTGAAGGGGCCAAAGCCGGCTTGGAGATGATCAAGCAGATTGTCGCCGAGGTGGAGAAGGGTCAGCTATACACCGGCAAGGTGGTTCGGGTCACCGACTTTGGTGCATTCGTAAATATTCTGCCCAAGAAGGATGGCTTGGTTCACATCTCCCAGTTGGCCAACCGCCGGGTGGAGAAGGTGACCGACGTGGTCAAAGAGGGCGACGAAGTAAAGGTCAAGGTGTTGGATATTGACCGTCAGGGTCGCGTCAAGTTGACAATGAAAGGCGTCGAGTAGAGTTCTTGCAGGGTCCAGGGGGATCATCCCCCTGGCGAGTGCAGGGCAGAGCCCTGCTGGGGTCTGGGGCAAAGCAGCCCCAGAAAGAAGAAACAGAAAAAGCCTGGCAAAAGGGGGAGACCCCGTGCCGGGCTTTTTTTGCGTTTTAAAATAGTGAAGGTTGTATTTGAATCGAATCAGAACGGACCTCCGTGGTCCTTCCAGAAAGCAGCGCCATGAATGCCTCCTCATCCAGGATGGCAACACCGAGCGATTCTGCCTTGGTCAGCTTGGAGCCAGCCTTCTCCCCGGCCACGACAAAGCCGGTTCTTTTGGAGACGCTTCCGGAGACCTTAGCCCCCAGCGCCTCCAGGCGGGCACGGGCTTCGCTCCGGGTCATATTGGTAAGCGACCCGGTGAGGACCACCGTCTTGCCAGTGAATGGTGATGTGGACTCGCTGGGGGGGGGCTGCTCCGCCACATCCGGCCACTGCACGCCAAGATTCCTAAGATCCTGCACCACCTTCCGGTTGCTCTCTTCAAGAAAAAAACGGCGGATATTAGTGGCCGCCACCGGTCCCACGTCAGGCGTGCCTTCCAGATCCTCCATGGAGGCCGCCATAAGCGCCTCAAGACTCTTAAAATGGCGTGCCAAATTACGTGCCGTAGTCTGCCCCACTTCACGGATGCCTAAGGAAAACAGAAAGCGTGCCAGAGTAGTTTGTCGGCTCTTGCGGATGGCGTTGATTAGATTTTCAGCGGACTTGTCGCCCATCCGTTCAAGAGGCAGCAGGGCGGGCTTCTCAAGGCGGTAGAGATCGGCAATATCTCTGATCTTCCCTTTATCCAAAAGAAGGTTTACCAGCTTGTCTCCAAGGCCATCGATATTCATGGCGCGGCGAGAAGCAAAATGTTTGACCGCTTCCTTGAGTTGAGAGGGGCAGACCAGCCCGCCACTACAGCGGATAATTACCTCTCCTTCGGGTTGGATGGCAGGGGAGTCGCAGATTGGGCAACGGCTGGGTAAAGGAATCTGCGTGGCACCTTCGGGCCGCTCATCAAACACCACACGGACCACCTCGGGGATCACATCCCCGGCCCGGCGGACACTTACCTGATCGCCGATGCGTACATCCTTGCGCTGTAGTTCCTGAAAATTATGTAGGGTAGCGTTGGTCACAGTAACACCGGCCACCATGACGGGTTCAAGACGTGCTACTGGGGTGAGTGCTCCAGTGCGACCCACCTGGACATCCACACTTAGCACACGCGTGAGCTGTTCCGAAGCGGGATATTTATAGGCCACCGCCCAGCGAGGAGCACGAGAGACAAAGCCCAGCCGTTCTTGAAAAGCCATGCTGTTGACCTTATAGACCACACCGTCTATTTCATAGGGGAGTTGATCGCGTCGCAGGGCCAGTTGGCGCGCATACTCAAGACACCCCTGAACGCCTTGCACGGTACGAATCTCAGCAGATACCGGCAGTCCCCAGTGCTTAAATTGCTCAAGCCGTTCAGCATGGGTATCGGCCAAGCTCCCTGGCGTAAACGCACCAAGACCATGGACAGAGAATGAGAGGGGCCTTTTAGCTGTAATGCGTGGATCAAGCTGGCGAAGGCTTCCAGCTGCGGCATTACGAGGGTTGGCAAATACTTTCTCACCATTGGCGCGTGCTTCATCGTTAAATCGTTGGAACCCCTCCAGAGTCATGAATGCTTCACCACGCACCTCCAGCAAAGGCGGGTAGTTGCTCCCTGCAAGCAGCACCTGAGGAATAGATCCAATGGTCTTGCCTTGAGCTGTTATCTCTTCACCGGTGCGACCATCACCACGGGTGGCAATACGGACCAGAACGCCGTCTTGATAGAGAATGGATAGGGCGATGCCATCGAGTTTGGGTTCTGCCACATACTCCAACTCGGAGTGAGAGCCAAGCACCTTTTTAATGCGTTGATCAAAAGCCTCTACCTCTTGGTCGTCGAAAGTGTTGTCCAGGGAGAGCATGGGGAGTTCGTGGGGAACTTTGACAAAGGCGTCGATGGGAGCGCCGCCCACCCGCTGGGTAGGGGAGTCCTTGGTGATCAATTCTGGATGAGCGACTTCAAGTGCGTTGAGCTCTTTGAAAAGGGCATCGTACTCGGAATCCGAAATGGTGGGGTTATCCAGAACATAGTAGGCGTGATCGTGCTTGCGGATGGTGGTCCGTAGTTGAGTAATGCGCTTATTAGGGTCGGTTGCAGAGGTCATGATGTTGCCTCGCCGGCAGGCCGTGAAGGTTGTTGGGATGCCTTTTTTGTGCGTTCAGCCCAGCGATGGATGCGGTTGATGATGCGCTTCTGATCGCCGGAAGTGAGAGAGGCATAGAGGGGCAGTACCAAGGTTCGTTCAAGGTATGATTGCAGTCCGGGTATCTCAATCTTCTGATGAGACGGGGTGTGCGTGGACCACGCCGGTCCATCTGCCCCGATGCCGGCCTCCTGTAGGAAGCGTCGAAGTGCGTCTCGCATCATCTGGTTTGGGAGGTAGAGAGTAAAACCGCCCCATGATCGTCCCTGGACGCTTTTTTGAGGCATTTTGAAGTATCCGTGTGGTCTCATTCTCATATACTGTTCTGCGCGCTCCAGGCGCGCTTGAAGCGTTTTTCGTATACGTCCCATCTGGGTGATGCCAAGCGTGCAGACGGCGGAACATGGTGTATGGGCTCTGTGGTCTCTCATGTGGTCTATTAAAGTGTGGTCCATACTGAGGACCACGCAGCCACCACCAGTGATTATGTGATCCCCTTGTGGTGCTGCAATCTGGACCGTTCCCCATCCGCATTTAGGGGAGGGGATGGGGGTGTCGTCTATGCTCTCAAGTATGAATCGCGTCGGGTGGTCCGGTTTTGGGTGGGGGGCACCTGCATGGTGGTGCACGGTGGTGATGGCGTATGGATCTCGGTGGTTCATTGTGGGGAGGGTGTGGCCCGTTTCGGGGTTGATGGCCACCATTCGTCTGGTGAGACCGGTACCGTCAAGCGCTTCGTGCCAATGGTGGGGCAGGAGTGGGGTGGTCCATATGGTGGTGTCAATGGACCACCGCTGCGCCTTGGCCAGGCATTGCAAGGCGCAATGCAGGTTGCGAAATGCCAGCGCTGGGCGTCCCCATGTTCGGCTCCAGATGGCCTCCCAGCGGCTGATTAGAGCAGGATCTTCCCTCCATGGCGCGTCCAGGGCGGTGAGCGATTCCAGATCCTCAAGTGTGAGGTCAGGTCTTGCCAGTGGTATGGAGATGGTGCGAGGCCGGTTCATGGTCCTGTAAGGTTATCTTCTTGCACAACAGGGGACTCCACAGCAGCGACCTCTCCAACTCTGCTTGTGCTACTCTCCAACAGCGTGTTTGTCCTCCGCTGTATGGCCGTTATTGGCTGGTGTGGTCTCCGGGCAGGCGGTAGGAATCATCTTGTCGGCCAGTTCTTTTGACTTTTCCGAGACCTCCTGAGAGAGCTTGTAGGCACAGAAGCGTGGACCGCACATGGAGCAGAACTCTGCTTTCTTGTGGGCCTCACCGGGCAGGGTTTCATCGTGATACTCACGAGCCCGGTCAGGATCCAGGGCCAGCTCGAACTGTCTGTTCCAGTCGAAAGAGTAACGGGCTCGACTCATGGCGTCGTCCTGGTCCTGGGCGCCGGGGCGGTGTCGGGCGATATCGGCGGCGTGGGCGGCAATCTTGTAAGCGATGATGCCGTTGCGCACATCCTCGGCGTTGGGCAGGCCAAGATGCTCCTTGGGTGTGACGTAGCAGAGCATGGAGGCCCCTTTCCAGGCGGCGATGGCACCGCCGATGGCCGAGGCGATGTGGTCGTAACCGGCGGCAATGTCGGTGACCAGTGGTCCAAGCACATAGAAGGGGGCGTCGTGGCACACCTCACGCTCTTTGGCCATGTTCATCTCAATCTGGTCCATGGGGACATGGCCCGGCCCTTCGATCATCACCTGAACATCGTGTTTCCACGCGCGCTCGGTCAGCTCTCCGAGTACATCAAGTTCTGTAAACTGAGCAGCGTCGGAGGCGTCATGCAGGCAGCCGGGTCGCAGACCATCCCCAAGCGAGAGGGTGACGTCGTAGCGCTTGCAGATCTCAAGCAGTTGATCGAAGTGGGTATAGAGAGGATTCTCCTGGTCGTGATGCAGCATCCACTGAGCCATCAGTGCGCCGCCACGGGAGACAATTTTGGTGATGCGTGATTCGATGAGTGGCAGCACTTTGCGGACCACGCCGCAGTGGACCGTCATGTAGTCCACCCCTTGCTTGGCTTGCTCTTCGATCACCTGAAGAATGAACTCCGGCTTCAGATCGCGCACATCCGGCACGCGCTCTACCACTTCATAGATGGGCACCGTACCGATGGGCACCGGCGAGTTGCGAATGATGTTGTTGCGAATTTTGGCGATATCCTTGCCGGTGGAGAGATCCATCACCGTATCGGCCCCGTACTTGATGGAGAGGGCCAGCTTCTCCAGCTCTTCATCCAGCCCGGAGGAGATCTGGGAGTTGCCGATGTTGGCATTGATCTTACAGCGGGAGGCGATGCCGATAGCCAGTGGCTCCAGCTCCACATGGCAGATGTTGGCGGGGATCACCATGCGACCCTCTGCCACCTCTTTGCAAATCAGTTCCGGCTCCAGCGATTCCTGCTCAGCCACATGCCGCATCTCCGGCGTAATGATCCCTTGCCGGGCATAGTGCATCTGGGTAACGTTTCCCTGACGGTCGCGGACCCAGTCGGAGCGAAACTTATTCATGGTTGTTGCGCCTTCCCTTGGTTTGTGGTGGCGGTTGGGAACGGTTGCATCTGTGCTCCGTCGCCGAGTCTGTTCCATTCTATATTGTGCGTAGGGCTTCTGCCCAATGACAAGGGGGTTTTTCTTGTGAGTCAGTTGCAATCGCATCTTGAGGGTCGTGCATCGTGGGCGGAAGATCGCGGTCAAGCCACTCCGGCTTCCTTCGGTTCAACACCGGATGAGCTCGTCGCGTTGGGCCAGGGGGCTGCCTTGATAGACCTGAGTCACACTGGGCTGGTTTCGGTGGGCGGGCCTGAGCGTCAGGCGCTTCTTAGTGGGCTGATCACCAATCAGGTGCGCGACGTTTCCGAGAGCTGTGCTGTGTATACCGCATTGCTTACGGCTCAGGGGCGTTGTCAGTGGGATTTTACCATGCTGGCCTATAGTGATAGCGATGTTGGTGAGCAGGTGATACTGGTTACCGAGCCGGGAGAGGCGGCCAATCTGGTCGGTCGACTGCTGTTCTACAGGATGCGCACCAAGGCCGACGTGGCCGATGCCACCGAGCAGTATGGCGTATTGGGACTGGCAGGCCCCGAGGCCGAAGCGCGTTTGCAGGCGCTGCACCCGGAGATGGCTCTGCAAGGAGCGGCTTTGGGCGCGACCTTTTCGGCAGAAGGCGGAATACGTCTCTGGAGAGATCCTCGGCATGCGGCCTACGGCTGGCGTCTGATGGTGCCATCGGCACGGTTGCCGGAGTTGTGGGATGTGCTGGCGGGGCACTTTACGCCGGTAGGGCACGATGCGTGGACCCACTACCGTATCGCCGCCATGTTGCCTCGGGCACCCTTTGATTTGCGTCCGGATATTACCATGCCGCTTGAGGTTGGATTGGACGAGTTGAACGGCGTCAGTTTCAGCAAGGGGTGCTATGTAGGGCAGGAGACGCTGGCTCGGGCTCACCATCGTGGGACCATTAAGCATCGTCTGTACGGCCTCACTGTGGAGGATGGCCATCCTGCATCCAGCGGGGTTTCGGTGCTGCTGGAATCCGGCAAGGAGGTTGGTGCGGTAGGTAGTGTTTCGAAGCTGGAGGAGCGCTCTATCGGGTTGGCAACGCTGCGCGTCTCCGATGTGGAGAGCGGCAACCCGATGACGCTGGAAGGGCATCCGGTGCGGGTTGGTAAGCCGGATTGGGCCAAATGGTAAAGGCTAGAATTATCAGTTGGTAAGGTGTTAATTTGGCGTGTGGCGATGGGGGGCGTGGGTGACGAAACGTTGTCTTGCTCCCGGAAATTAATTATAAGTGGATACTTTAGCGGCGCATGGCCTCAAGTGTGCGCTAAACTACACTCCCATCGCACGCCAAGCCATCCGATATGACATCCAACGTCCAGCCCCTTCCGCCACTGCAGATTGGCGAATACACCATTCCCGTTCCCATCATTCAGGGGGGGATGGGCATCCGTGTTTCTGCCAACCGGCTGGCCTCTGCCGTGGCCAATGAGGGGGGCGTGGGTCTGATCGCCACCGTGGCACTGTCGCTGGCTTCCAAGCACTACAAAAAGGCCAAGGATTACTACCGGGCCAATATTTTGGCGTTGGCAGATGAGCTGGAGATGGCTCGGGAGAAGAGCCCCGATGGCATCATCGGCACCAACTGCATGGTGGCCATTCGTGATTTTGAGGCGATGGTGCGCGCGTCGGTGGAGAACGGGGCGCAGATGATTGTCTCTGGGGCCGGTCTGCCGCTGCGTCTGCCGGAGTTTACCTCCGACCATCCCAAGACGGCGCTGGTGCCGATTATCTCTTCCCTGCGTGCGGCCCGACTGATGGCTCGGCGTTGGTTCAAGCTCTACAAGCGCCTGCCGGATGCCTTGGTGTTTGAAGATCCCAATACTGCCGGCGGCCATCTGGGTGCGGGACGCAGTGAGCTGTACAGCAAGCAGCACTCCATGGAGCAGGTGTTGCCGGAGTTGGCGGAGTGGTCGCTGAAGGAGTATGGGGACGAGATTCCCATCGTGACGGCGGGTGGAATCTGGGACCGGGCCGATATCGACCATGCGTTGGATCTGGGGGCCAAAGGGGTGCAGATGGCCAGCCGTTTTGTCTGTACCCATGAGTGCGACGCCCACGAAAATTTCAAGACCGCTTTTTTAAAGGCAGCCCGAGGCGATGTGGTGATTGTAGACTCTCCCGCCGGGCTGCCGAGCCGTGCCTTGAAGACCCCTTTTATCAAGTCGTTGTTTGGCGGTGAAGAGGTGTCGGAAAAATGTTTCGCGTCCTGTCTCAGCGCCTGCCGGTGCCGGGATGAAGAGAAGGCGTTTTGTATCGCCTACGCCCTGCATAAATCTCAGCAGGGAGATATGAAGGAAGGGCTGATCTTCACCGGTTCCAACGCCGTGCGTCACACCGAGATCGTCCATGTTAGGGATATCTTTGAAGAGATTACCGGCCAGCCTTCACCGATGCGCTCCTGAATATCCCGGTCTCTTCAGTCTAAAAAAAACGCCCTGTTCCACGATGCGGAGCAGGGCGTTTCTGTTTGTTGGGGTGTGTGTGGCGGGTTAGTGTAAGCTGTAGCGGATCACCTTGCCGCCTTCTTCGGGGCGTTTGGCCAGACTGATGGTGCTGGAACCCTGAAGTAACAGTGCGCTCTGGCGGATATAGACCTCCTGTCCGCCATCACTGCGGACGAAGGCACCGTTCGCACTCCAATCCACCCATACCGGCCCCTCCTTGTGAAAGACGCAGCGTCCATGTTTGTGGCGTGACACCATAGGGTCACTGACCTGAATATCGTTGTCGGATGCGCGGCCCACGGTAAGGGGTCCGTCTCCCCGATTGATTTCGTGTTGTGTCCCTTGAAACATCAACTGAATCGTTGTGGGGCTCTTCTTGTGGTCGTTATCGGCATCGAGTTGTACTTGAGCGTCCATGGTTCTCCATCGTAATGGCGCGAGTGTCGAATAATATTGGACACAAGAGATCGTAATATATCGACTCCATATTCAAAGGGAATGCCATGTTTTTCGAACGGTTGGTGGATTATCCTTAGAAGATGATGAATTCTGAACAATCTATAGGCGTTAGATTGAACAATTTTTCTTGAATGATGAGTGGGTGTCTATCGAAAAACGCCCTGTTATTCGAATATTGTTCGAATCTTGATGGGGGTGTCGAACCTTTGGCGCTGACGAGAGATCGGGTTGCAACGGTGCGGTTCAGGGGGTAAACCCATAGGGAGGGTTTATCTGTACTGTGTGGGAGTTTCTATGCGTTATTGGGGTGGATGGGTTCGATCGTGTGTCCTGGGAGCGGTGTTGATGAGTTCTGGGATGGCCTGGTCTGGGGGAGCGACGCTCTCCGAAGGGATTGAGGCGTTTGAGGTGGGGGATTACAGCGAGGCGCTGAAGGCGTTTCGTCCTCTGGCTGAGTCGGGCAACGCCGATGCACAGAATTTTCTGGGATTTCTTCACCATCGAGGGTTCGGGATGGCGGCGGACCCGTCGGTGGCGGTGGCCTGGTTTCGTAAGGCGGCTCTTCAGGGGCATGCCGATGCCGCCTATAGCCTGGGGGTGAGTCTGCATCGCGGCGATGGCGTCAAGCGGGATGATGTCGAGGCGGCCATCTGGCTGCGCAAGGCGGCGGATGGCGGTGTGGCCGAGGCGTGGCGGGTATTGAGCGTGTTGCAGCGCAAAGGGGCAGGGGTGCCCAAGGATGAGGAGGCTGCCCTGCAAACGCTTCTGCGAGGTGCCGAACTGGATGATCCTGTGGCCCAGTATCAACTGGGTGAGCGGTTGTTGAACGATGAAGGCGTAGGTGAACAAAAGAAGCGTGATAAGCAGGCGGCCTACTGGCTTGAAAAAGCGGCCAAGCAGGGCCATGGGAAGGCTCAGGCTCTGATCGGTATGCTCTACCGTAAGGGGCGCGGTGTTCCTCGTGATCCAAATGTGGGTATCAAGTGGTTTGGCCGTTCGGTGGAAGAGGGGCCGGTGGCCGACCAGTTCCAGGTGGGTATGACCTATGAGCAGGGGTTGGGCGGCGTGACCAGAGATCGAGCCAAGGCGGCGCTCTGGTATCAGCGGGCGGTGACCCGTCGTCATGGCGAAGCGGCCTTTCGGCTGAGTGCGCTCTATCGTCATGGGCGCGGCGTGGTCAAAGATCCCCAGCAGGCCGAAGCGCTGTTGCAGCAGGCGGCCACATGGGGTTATGGCGGCGCACGGACAGCCTTGCAGCGTCGGGTCGAGGCGGAAAGGCAGAGAGTCGAAGCGGCTTCCCGACCCCGTGAAAAGCCCCCCGGCGGCAAGTTGGGGGAGAAGTATTGGCGGTCGGCTAAGAGCGGCAATGCCGAGGCTCAGTATCAGTTGGGGTTGGTGCTCTCGGCCCCTCAAGAGGGGGTGCGGGATCCGGGCGCGGCGGCGCGCTGGTTTCTGAAAGCGGCGGCGCAGGGCCACGCCAAGGCGCAATACAATCTTGGTGTGATGGCGTTTCAGGGGGATGGTGTTCCCTGGGACGATAAGGAGGCGGTGCGTTGGTATCGGGCGTCGGCCCAAAAGGGGTTTGCCGATGCCCAGAACAATCTGGGCTACATGATTCAGGAGGGGCGTGGTACGGCCAAGGATCTGGTCGAGGCTCGGCGCTGGTATCGGGCAGCAGCTAAGCAGGGCAATGCCAATGCCCAGTATAATCTGGGCGTTATGTATGAGCAGGGAGATGGGGTCGCCAAGGATAAGGTCCAGGCTATGAAGTGGTACTGGAAGGCGGCGGAGTCCGGTGCACCACGCGCCCAGTACAGTATTGGCCAGATGTATGCCGAGGGCTACGGGGCCGGCGTTCCCAGGGATCAGACGCGTGCGGTCACCTGGTTTCGTAAAGCGGCCGACCAGGGGTATGCCGAGGCGCAGCGGGCGTTGGGGGATCGATATGCCCAGGGGCGTGGCATAGCGCGGGATTCGGCCCAGGCGATGGATTGGTATCACAAGGCGGCCCAACAAGGAGATGCCAAGGCTCAGGAGCGGCTGGCGGCTTTTCTTGAGGAGCGGAAGAAGACAGACCAGGATCTCTCGTTGGCTTATGCCTGGCGGCGCAAGGCGGCGGAACAGGGGTTGATGGAAGCGCAGTTTCATCTGGGAGAGATGTTCGAGATGGGACGCGGCATCAAGATGGATGAGGTGAAGGCTTACAGCTGGTATCACAAAGCGGCCCAGCGGGGTCATGTGGATGCCCAGCAGGCTGTAGCGTCGCTTCATGTGCGGGGCGGCGGGGTTCCTCAGGACTATGAGTCGGCACTGAAATGGTATCGGCGTGCGGTGCAGGGGGGGAGTCGGAAGGCGCTCTCCAGTGTGGCTTTGATCTATGCCGAGGGGTTGGGTACGCCTCAGGATCGGGTGATGGGTTATCTTTGGGCCCATGCCGGTCGCGAGGCGTATGCTCACGGCGAGCCGGGTCGGAGCGACGCGGAGGAGACTCTGATGTCGATTCAGGGCATGATGCCTGATTCGGAGTTGGAGCGGGCTCGGAGAATGGTGCCGAGCTGGCGACCAGGGGATGTCATGGCCGAACAGTAAGTGGGCGATGGATCTGCGGGTGAAAAATGGTCAGTGGGTGCCGGTTGGGCTTGGATTGTGCATGCAGTTGCTATTCGATAGTAGATTGAAGCCAAAATGCAGTGTTCACCCAAGGCGATCTGGGGGTCTTCTTGGAGCGGATGCTTGAAGTGTGCAACAGAGTGGGAATGAGCCATGCTGAGTGACAAAGAGCGGATTACCAATCGGGATGAGGTGGCGCGGATGCTGCGTATTGCCACCCTGGAGCGGGTATTCCTGGACGTGAGTACAGCCGACCGATCTTTGAGCTATCAGTCGCTGTTTCTGTGTAAGGGGGGCAATCTCGGTAGTCGTGATGCGCTCTATATCACCGCACCGGAGCAGAATGTGGATCGGATCGCCCGTCCCGGTTCCAAGGTGAGCATTCGCTATCAGTGGGACAGTAATCTTTTTGAGATAGTGGTGCCTTTCAAGGCCCAGGAGGAGAAGCGTGGGCAGCCCTGTCTACGGCTCGGTTTTCCGCGTTCGCTAAGTGTCAAGAAGGTTCGCCAGTTCAACCGATTCAATATTCCTTCGGATGTCACTTTGTCGGCCACGGTGCGAAAGCGCGGCCTCAAGCCGTTCCCTGCCGAGGTCTCCGATCTTGGTCTGGGTGGCCTGTCGCTGATCTATCCGGTCCCTGAAAAACGGGCCAAGCGGGGTCTCAACTCCGGTCGTTTCAAGGGCGAGGATCTGATCAAGCTGGAGGTGCATGTTCCCGACGGCCACACCAGCATCGACATCACCATCAACGGTGCCATACGGCGCGTCTCCACCATCCGTATGGGGGAGAATGATCTGCGTGAGATTCTCGGGGTGGAGATCATGTTGATCGATCTCTCTCTGAAGAGCCGTTTTAACGAGCTGGTAGAGGAGCTTGAGGAGGAGTCTCGCCGTCAGAGGGAGGAGGAGGATTCCGAAGAGTCGTTTGACCCGGAGCTGCTGGAGGAGTGTGACCATAAGAAGGGACACATGGAGGATCAGTCGCCGGAGGTTTATGACGCTATTCGGGGTGGGCAGTCCGAGGAGATGTTGGCCCATCTTGCCAGTTGGCAGGGCAATCAGGATGTGACCATGGAGCTGGTGGAGGGGCTGGTAAAACATGGCTCCAGTTCGGAGCTGCTGGCGGCTTTCCGTCACCTCTATCCCCACGAAGGCCATCCGGGGGTGGAGTTGTTGTTCAATGCGCTTCTGGAGAAGCGTCACTTTGCCACGCTGATGGAGATGTTGCAGATATTGCCCGAGGCTTCGCCCTTTATGACCCCGCTCTGCGGCTGTGTGGTGGATGCGTTCCGGGGTGAAAAACTGATGGAGGCGGTACGCCGCACCCGCAACAAGCCGAAGATTCAGTCGCAGCTCATCACCAATCTGGTGGATCGCGGTTCGGTGGATGATTTTGTCCAGAGTCTCGGCTTTATGGAGGAGAACCCCCACGGCACCATGCTGGTGGTGGACCAGATTTCCAAGCGCAGCGATACCAGCGACGACTATATGCGGGTCATTGCCATGATGCGTAACATGACCCGAGGCGACTCCAATCAGGCGCTGGAGGTGCTGCTGAAGAAGTTCATCAAGGTAGCCACCGATGGGGCGTTGTTGCAGGTGTTGGAGCGCTACGTTTCGGACCAGGGGGAGGCGGGGCAGATTTTGACCTCGGAGATGGCCCATCGCGGCAATCCTCTGCTGGTGGCCAAGGCGTTTAAGCAGGTGGCCATGGACTCTACTTCTTCCATGGTACTGGCGTATGGTCTGGTGCAGTGCGGCACCCGAGAGTATATTGAAGCGGCGTTGGAGTTTTGTGGAAGCTGTCCCAGAGCGCGGACCATTTTGCAGGGGCAACTGCTCCGTTTTCAGATGAAGCGCAAGTTGGGATTTCTCTCTTCCACATTCAGTGATGCTCAGCGCAAAGATCTACTGGGTAAGTCGAAGGTCTACTATGCCGAGGCGGAAGACGCCTTTAAGAAAATTCGCGCCCGAGTGGAAAAAGAGGTGTGATGATTCACTGGGTTGACGGATCCATAAGCGAGGAGGTGTGATGAAGCGAGGGGTGCAGTTTGGGGTTATGGTGGTGGTTGGGATGCTTCTTAGCGGCTGTTTTCTAACCAAATTGGTGACGGCACCCATGCGGGTTGGTGCCGCCGTTATCTCCATCGTTCCGGGGGTGGGAAACACCGCCCATGACGCCATTGATGAGGTGGCGGAGAGGGTGGATGATATTCCCATCTAGTCGGTTGATGAGTCCATGGACCCTTGTGGTTCAGTAAGCCATGCCGATTTAGCGTCGGTGTGGCTTTTTTCGTTTTCGGGAGTGGGTGGGTTTGAAGGGGTTCTCTCCGCCGCGCAGGGCGATACGTATCGGGGTGCCTGCCAGGGCAAATTGTTCCCGCAGGCGATTTTCCAGAAAGCGGATATAGCTGGTGGGTACGGCATCTGGCCGATTGCCGAAGATCAGTAGCGATGGTGGGGCGGTGCCCACCTGGGTGGCGTAGCGTAACTTCACCGGCTTACCGGCGGTTCGGGGTGGTGGATGCTCTTGCAGGCAGTCGGCCAGCCAGCGGTTGATGGCTCCGGTGCCCATGGTCAGTTGCGCACTGCGCCAAACCCGTCTTGCGGTGTGCAGGATGCGTCCGGTGTGGCGTCCATTTTTGGCTGAGACAAACAAGATGGGCACATGGGCCAGTCGCACGAAGGTATCGGCGATGACGGTACGCATGCGGCTCTCCTCTCTGCGTCCGCCTTGAACGGTGTCCCATTTGTTGACCACAAACACCAAGCCGCGTCCGGCCTCTTCGGCATAGCGTGCGATGCGTTTGTCCTGATCGGAGATATCTCGGGTGGCATCCAGTACCAGCACGGTGATATCGGTGCGGTCTATGCTTTTTAGAGCGGCCATCACCGAGTACTTCTCCACCCGCTGTGAGACGCGGCTTTTGCGGCGTAGTCCGGCGGTATCGATGAGGGTGTAGCGCTGCCCGTTGGCCGCTGTGAGGGGGATGTCGACGCTATCACGCGTGGTCCCGGAGACTTCGGATGTGATCAGGCGATCCTCTTTGAGAATTTGGTTGATCAGAGAACTTTTTCCGGCGTTTGGGCAGCCGATCATCGCCACGCGGATGGGGGGATCCGGGAACCCCTGCTCCTCATTTTCCGCTGCTTCGTTCTCTTGCTCAGGCGATATCTCCTCTGGGGGGTTGAGCTTCAGATGTTCTTTGAGTTGGCGGAGGATCGCTCTCATGAGTTCCTGGACGCCGCGTCCTTTGGCGGCGGAGATAGCCACGGTGGGGCAGCCCATCTCTGTGAAATCCAGGGTAGCGTTTTCGAAGCCTTTTTCCGCCTTGTTGGCGGCGATGATCATCGGCTTGCCGGTACGCACCATCTCAATCACATTGGCGTTACCCGACTTGGAAGCTTCCGTACGGGGTGACTCGCCCT